>NZ_AP017570.1 GCF_002355655.1 Halorubrum trapanicum
TGAGCGACATACACATTCACGACATCTTCCAGCAGTCACCGACTCGCGAGCTCGAGGAAGTCCAGAAGGTCAACGCCAGAGCGCAGGCCGAAAACGACGTCCGCGAGTTCTACGAGACTGACAGCGCTCGCGACGTGCTCACCACGCTCGGGAACCTCGTCGACAAGTATCCACACGAGGAACCACGCTTCCTCTACATTTCCGCGACGTTCGGGTCGGGGAAGACACACCTTCTGAAGCTCATCGGGTTCGCTGCCGACACCGAATCGGAATTCTCCGACCTCGGCGAAGAGCTGGCGAATAGATGGCCGGGCTTCCAGTCCTTCCGACAGAGCGTCGCCAACTCTCACGTCGACCGGCTGAAACCCGTCTTCCTGAACCTCCTCAACCGGGACGCGTCACAGGAACCGCCGCTCCCCTACCTCATTTACGAGGCAATCGGTCGCGAACTCGGGTACCCCACCGACCCGAATTGGCTGCTCGAGTGGGCGTGGCAGCTCGACATGAACCACGGTGACTGCTGGGAGCGACTACAGGAAGTCGAGCACGACGGACAGACATTCGAGGATGTGTACGACGAGCGGGCGTCACTACGGAGCTGGCTCTACGAAGCCGTTCCGACACTCGATGACTCACCGTTCGCGTCTCAGGAGGAGGTCAAGCAGTCGATCGACGACGCCATCGAGGAGGTCGATCCCGACGAGTTCGACCCCGACGAACTCGTCGAGCGCGTCGAAGCGGCCCAAGAGTCGCTGAGCACGCCAGAGACCGAGACGGAGTTGCTGATCGGGCTCGACGAGGTGGCGCTGTTCATCGGCGATGGCCGCCATCGCTACAGAGAGTTCCAAGAGACGATGGAAGCGCTGACGGAGTTGGGTGTCGGGCCCAACCCGCCGGTTATCGGGACTGGACAGTATCCGATCGAGCGTATCCACGGCGAGTTCGACGATACCGAAGTCACGGAACAACCGTGGTACGGTGCTCAAGAACCGCTTGAGGGAGCCGACACCGAGATAATCGTCCGGAAGCGGTGGCTCCAAAAGGACGCCGAGGGTGGACAGGCTGTCGAGTCTGCTCTCCGGGAGATGCCCGACCTGACGCTCGACACATACACCGATATTGCCGGCGCCGACCCGGACGCAGTCGAGTCGTACCCGTTCCGCGAGTACGATCTCGGGTTGCTCCGGACGGTGATTCAGCAACTGATGCCACGTGGACGCGTGACCGAAGAGGAGTACGTGCAGGGTCGGGCGTTGCTTATCCTCGTCCGCTCGCTGTTCACGCGGTTCGAGTGGGGAGACAAGCAGGTTGGAGCGCTCGTCACGTGGGACGAGTTGTACGACCTGCTTGTCGAAGAGACGACCTACATCCCGCTCTGGGTGCAGGAGATGGTCGAGAACAAGCTCGTCCCCTCGGCTGGCGGCGACGAAGATGCATTCTCGGTTCGCGTTGCGAAGGCGCTGTACCTGCTGAATCAGGTTCGTTCCAAAGTGCCGTCGACGCCGGCGAACCTCGCCCGGCTGATGGTCAAGTCGACTGACGAGTCGTTCGACTCCGTCCGAAGCGATGTCGAATCGGCGCTCTCCGACCTCCTCGAGGATCGGAAGGTGCTAACTGAGACGAACGACCGCGGCGACGAGGAGTACCTGCTGGTCTCCGAGGAACAGGAGGACATTCTGACGCGGGCGAAAACCCGCGCACAGCAGATCCCGTCGCATCGACTTTCGGCCAAGTTGGAGAACTCCCTTCGGGAGGGAAGCAACCTTCTGCTCTCTGAGGGCAGTCGACACGAGGTCGATCTCGAGGGGGAGCGCAAAGTCCCACTCCGGTTCGGCTACTCTGTCCTCGACCCTATCGAGCAAGCACCGACGCCGGAGTTTGACGCCGTTCGTGTGCGGCTGGTCGCGGGGCGCGACGAGGAGGTTAGCGATCAGGTTGATGCATGGCAGTCGACGAACGAAGGCCGGGACGGGGGCGAACACGTCCTCATCGCCGTCGATCTACAGGGATCGACAATCGACCGCCTGCGGGACGTGATGGGTATGCAGGAGGTGCTGTCAGAGGAGACGGAAACGTATCCGGACTTGGAGTCCGACCACCGTGACGAACAGCGGGCGCTCGAATCGGCGATTCGCGAGCAACTCGAGGAAGCGGACGTCTACGTCCGAACGGGTGGGACGAGAGGACGATACGGGGACGTGTTCGAGCAGGTCGTGGGAACGCAAGTCCAGTCCGTATTCAGTGGGTCGCGTTTTGTCCTAACCAACGGAATCACGGAAGTCGAGGACGCCAAGCAGATGGCGAAGTTCTTCCGCGGCGTCGACGACTGGCCGCTTTCGAGCGAGGATGCGGTCACGCTCGGTGTGGATACCGACCGTGCCGAACTCACCGACGGCTGGTGTCAGGAGTTCCTCGACGAGTACGAGGACACCCAATCGCTTCGTGCCGAGGACTTGCTTGCCCAGACAGTCCAGCGCGGAGGCACGTATCGTGGGACTCCGCAAGAATCGATTTCGGCCCTGCTGATCACACTTGCAACAGCAAACGAAATCGCGCTACGTAGAGACGATGAGTACATTACCGAGCCGGACGAGATCGGCCGAGCAGTCAGAAACAAGACGAATCTGACCGACGTACAGGTTCGCTTCGAGTCACTGGACGGAATCAATCCCGACCAGATTCGGGAAACCGTCGAGACGCTGATCGGCGAGGAGTCGGACGGAACCGATCCCGACGCGTGGCTCTCGGAGTTGGCTAACTGGGTGGACGAGAACAGCGTGCTGGTGAAACGCATCTTGCGAGGCGTCAGCAGAGAGTTCGGTGAAGGCGCTTCGCTGGACGAACTCGAAACGACTCTCCAGCCCGCACTCGGAGGCGAATCGCTCGAAACAGACGACTTTGCGTCTGACGAGATCGCACAGCAGTCCGAGCGCTTCGCTCGGGCAAGAGGACTCTTCCGGTCGGTCGAGGATGGTGACTCTCTCTGGGAGCAGTTTAGCCAGCGAACGACGGAGATGCAACGGCTCTACCCCGGTGCGGACATCACAGGGGAGATGCAAGCGATCGTCGGCGGGGACGAAGTGCCAGATACCGACCGGCTTCGAGCAACAATCGACGGAGCCGACGCTCACAGACGAACCGTCGTCCGCGAGCAGTACGAACGTATCACGGGAAAATCGCCGGCGGACGAGGAGCCCGAAAGCGTGGTTTCCAGTCTTGTGACGTGGCTCTACGCTCACGATGGGAGCAGCAAGGAAACTGCCGACCGCGTCGCCGTTGAGTTCGACGGTGTAACCATCGACGATCTCTATGATCTCTTCGAGACGGCGTGGAACGGTGACTCGTTCTCGGAGGAAGACCTCGTCGACTCGACGGTCGTTCAGCAAGCGAAGCGATACGAACGGGCACGGCGACTCCTCGAAGCATCCGACGGCGAGGCATCGCTCTGGTCGCAACTTCGAGATGCCTCGAGACGACTCGAGGAAGAACGTCCGAACCATCCGATCACGACCGACGTGAGCGAGATGCTCAGTCGGTCTCAGCCGCCGAGCGTCGACGATGTAGAGCAACTTCTCGACGAAGCGGAGAATCCCTTCGAGGTCGACGGGCGACTCGAAGAACTCGCCAGCGAACTGCAGTCTGAGTATCCCGACCACGATCTCACCCAAGAGGTCGTCGATGCAGTCGAGGGAACCAGCTCACCGAGTGAGGAACGCGTGGGTGAGATGATTGAAGATGCAGAGCAGTTGCTCGACGGTGTTGACGAGCAACTGCGGCGGATTCGGGAGACTATGGATGAACTTCCGGATGGCTCTGTGATGATGATCGAACCGCTCGACTAACATCTGTGTTGGAAATACGAACTCATTCATCTTTCTTTCGTAATTACGCGACACAGAGACGTTATCTGCGCTAAAAACGGAATGCTTGTCCGAAATCAACTTGTAAGAGCCGGGTTGGCCTATCGTATCGAGACTACTGGTTGATTTTGTGCTCTTGGACAGGTGGCTAACAGAAAAGGCTAATATGATTTAGAGATTGATTATTGACAATATGAACCCGACTAAGGATGAGATAGAATACGCAAGGAAGCAAATTGAGGAAGCTAAAAGAAGGTTGGAAAATGTACACGAGAGAGTCTCTTTGAGCGGCATTAAACTTGTCTCGACCTCTGAAGATTCAGTAGGGGAGATAACCTTACAATCCACGAGTTTTGAAGAGATCGATGAATCTGATATAATATCTAAGTTGAAAGAAGATGACGAGGAGTATGAAGAGGTGGCTGTTAATGAGCTAGATAAGGATTTGGTTGCGTCACACATCCAAAATGTGATCATCGACTCTCAACTCTCTATTGAGTTAGCAACTAAATCAATGTTCAAACTAACTGGGAAGGACTACCCCTTCTCACATAGTATTTCCTTTGAATCTGGAGAAACCAAAGGGTTTTACCACGAATTGCCCGAGGAATTTGACAGGAAAGAAGATGTCGTACGAGTGGTATTTCTAACTCAGTTTTGGGGAGAATTCTATGAATTGGCTAAATACGGCTCACCACAATTAAATGTAAGACCGGAGATGATCTTCGATATTAGTGATGCGGAAAGAGCTGTTAATGATGCAGAGTTCTGTATAGAGGTTTCTCAAGAACTTCTTGAGTTTGTACTGGAGTACTCTTCTGAGTGAGAGATCCATTCACCGCTCTTATTCGTTTGATGAAGTTCTGACCACCGTTGCGGGCGATATACGGGACTTTCCCTTCGGGTTCAATCTGGTCTTGAGACAGTTCTCTAATTGATAGCGAGGATACTCGCTTGGAGGGCGTCGCAGAGGTATGGACAATCTTCAAGACATCTTGACGACTCTGCTTGTAACATCACTGAGTTTCGCATGGACGGACAATCTACTCAACCCCGTAAGGCCCAACTTGACAAGGAAGAGCGCGAGCATCTCGAGGATGTCGTCACCGAAATGCGCGACCGCGTCGAGGCGAACGTTCGCTACCAGCTCGAGGACGAGTACGACCTCGACGAGAAGCCGAACGACGACGCATCCCTGAGCGAAGAGCAGGAAGACCTCGTCGAGGCTATCGAACTCGAAGCCGTCGACGGGAACGATTGGGACGACGGCTACGAGCAGTACATCACGGGCGTCGGTTACACCATCGTCAACCGACTGGCCGCGCTCCGTTGTATGGAGGTTAGGGACTTCATCGACGACGAGGTCACGGCCTTCCGCGACGACGGCCTCACACCGGCCGCCGACCGACTGGTCACCGAGGAGTTCATGCTCGAGGAGGAGGCAGTCCTCGAAGCCTACCGGAACGCGTGCGACGACCTCGCCGAGGAGATCGACATTCTCTTCGACCGCTCGACGGCCTACAGCCAGATCGATCCCGACGACGACACGTTCGAAGACCTCTGCGGAATGCTCGATGAGGTATCCGACGAGGTTTGGCGGGCCGACGACGTGCTGGGCTGGGTGTACGAGTACTACAACGTCAAGCTCCTCGACGACCTCCGGCGGAAGGGCGACCGAGAAGGGCTGGAGCCAGAAGACGTGCCGGCGGCGAACCAGTTCTACACACCCCACTGGGTCGTCCGGATGCTCACCGACAACTCGCTCGGGAAGCTCTACCTCGAGGACACCGGTGAGTTGAGTGAGACCGTCGAGGCACAGGAGTCGCTCTCCCCGGGTGAGCGCAAGAATCGGCCACTCTCCCCCGAGAAGTCACCCGACATTACAGACTTCTGCACCTATCTCGTGCCCTCCGAGGAGGAGGGTGAACCGCCGGCGTTCGACGGCCCCCGTGACATCCGCGTCATCGACCCGGCCTGTGGAAGCGGGCACTTCCTGCTGTATGCGTTCGACGTGCTGGAGCGTATCTACCGGGCCGAGACCGACCTCGACCACGCTGAGATCCCGCGAGAAATCCTGCGTAACAACCTCTACGGCGTCGACCTCGACATGCGAGCCTGCCAGCTCGCTGCGTTCAACCTCTATCTGAAGGGTCGGACGCGTGCCGAAGCCGAGGGTGCGAACGGCTTCGACATGCCGGAGGTCGGAATCGTCTGCGCCGACGCGAAGGTGGCCGACATCGAGGGCGTCGAGGAGGTGTTCGACGAGGTGGCAGACGGGAAGTCCGACGTGGAGGACGCTCTCCGTCGCATCCTTGACGCGTTCGAGGAAGTCCACGGGCTCGGGAGCCTGCTTGACGTGCGTGGGACGCTCGGTGACCTGTTTGAGGACGACAGCGAGCAGGCCGGGGTTCAGATTACGCTCGGCGACGATCCGCGGGAGGATCACACGCTCGGGCAGATTCTACACAGTCTGCGTGATGCAGTCGACCAGCACCGGGAGGAGGATTCGTTCTTGGCGCAGGACTTGCGGAGCTTCGTCCGACTGCTGGACGTGCTAGCACAGGACTACGATGTGGCGTTGATGAATCCGCCGTATGGTTCGAAGAATCGGATGCCAGACGTAGTGCAGGATTATGTTGAAGAGCATTATCGATACTCATCTGAGTTTTATATCAACTTCTTCGAAGTCTGTGAGTCACTTACGAAACCCGGTGGACGAACTGGGATGCTAGTCCCTCGAACGTTCATGTACAAGCATACGTTTGAGGACTTTAGAGAGGAATTTATCGGAGAGAGAGGCAATTTCGACTTCCTATCAGAGTTTGGCATCGGAATACTCGATAATGCTACAGTTCGGACGGTCGGAACCGTTGTTCGTTCTGGAGCGGAACCCAATTCTTCGGGGACATTCATCCGCTTACATGACGTTGATACTCCGGAAAAGGAGGCAACTTACCTTGATGTTCTCTCTGATGTAGAGACAGATATAGATCGCTTCTTCGAGGTTCAGCTAAGCGAATTTGAGCATATACCTAGAACTCCGATTTGTTACTCTGTCCCGGATCGGATACGGGATCTACATAATAACGAGGTAAAACTGGACGCAGAGCGGGCTGGGACGGAGGATAGTTCAATCGGTGATGCCTTACAGGGGTTAGCAACTGCGGACGACGACCGATTTGTGAGAAGTCACTGGGAAGTTAATGACTATACTACATTTAAACCAATTGCAAAGGGTGGATCCGAAGCTTGGGTAGTTCCTCAGGTTACTGAGACAGCAGAGTGGAAAAATGACGGGGAGATACTCCGGCGCTCCAGTAAGCAAATTAGGACACGTAATGAGGAGAAGTATGGGAAAGAAGGGTTAACATGGACATTTATAAAAGAGACGGGGCGCCGATTCGGCTACTATCCACCGGGTGGGTTGTTTAGCCATACAGGATTCATGTTCATTCCCAAAGATGATCGGTCGCTCTGGACGATGATGGCTATCATCAATTCTGATTTGTACCACAACCTGTTTCTATCGATAACGGTGGGGCGCCACTGGAATTCAGGAGAAGTGGGATGTATTCCGTGGATTCAAGAACTAGAAGATATTCCTGAGCTTGAATCGTTGGCGAAGGAGCAGTATCAGACAAAGTTACTTCAACGGGTAAGCAAACCTGTGAGTCCGTACTATAGCGGCCCTTCACTACTTCCTAAGGAATCACGTTTTGATTTCTACTACGACCACCCACACACCCACAAAATCGAGGAACAGATTGATTTTGATCTCAACCTCGGTATAGAGCCGCCCACGCCAAGTCAGGAGATCTCGTCACAAGCTCGGAAAACACGGCTTGCAGAACTAAGACAGGAACAATCTCTCGAAGAGGTTTTTGAGGAGATTAATGACCGCCTCTACGAGGCCCTCAGTATTCCCGGGGAGACATCACGAAAAATCCGAACGGAAATATTCCTCCGAACATCCGAAGACCCCGAAGACCGCGAAGTCCCCAACCCCGAATCCGTCCCTGAAGTCCCGGACAACCTCGACGAACAGGTTAAAGACCTCGTCCACCACTTCGCGATGGAAGCCGTCCGCGAGGAATCCGACGGCATCATCCCGCTCGAAGGTACGGATGAGCAGGCCGACATACTCGACCGCATCGTCGAGCAATTTGAGGACGCGTACGGCGAGCACGCCGAAGACCGCCTCGTCGAGGTCGACGATATTCTCGGGGCCGAGTCCGCCGCCGACGAGGCGTACCCCAACCTCCGGTCGTTCATCGAGGATGACCTCTTCGTCTACCACGTCGACACGATGGAGAACACGCCCATCATCTGGAAGCTCAGTACGGAGCGGCTTATCGCCGACGCGAAAGGCGAAGGCTTCGCGTGCTTCGTCGACTACCACCAACTCGATGCCAGCCTGTTCGACCGCCTGAGCAACCAGTACCTCGAACCGCGGAAAGCCGAACTCCGCGAGCGTCGGTCTGCAGCGAACCAGCGTCAGAACGATGAGTCACTCTCTACGAGCGAACGCGCGGAGGCGACCGACGAGTTCGAGTTCTGCTCGAACGCCCTCGAACAGATTGCCGAACTCGAAGAGGTGATGCAGGAACTCGGCTCCACCAGTGAGCGCGAGTTCAACGACGATGACCGAGAACGCGTTAGCGAGCTGGCCCCGAAGGTTGCCGCATTCCGCGACGAGGCCGAGGAGCGCATCGGGACGCTCAAACGACTCCGCGAGATGAACGGCGAGGAGTGGTTCAAAGACACCTTCTCCGATAATTTCTGGAACGCCGTCGATGAGTGGCGTGACGAATGGGTGGACGCTCTTGAGGAACTGGAACACGCTTGCGAGGAGTACGCCAAATCCAGCGACGAGCCCGTCGAAGCCCACCTTGCTGACCTCTTCGACTACTTCAACTGGCGGCTCAAAGGCTCGGATCATTACTCCAGCACGGGAATCCTCTTCATGACCTACTACTTCGAGCGTGAGGGGAGCGACCTCCTCAACGACGATGGTGAGCCGTTCGATAACCTCACCGAGGACGAGAAGCTGCTCGCCTCGCTCGCGACGGGTATTGACGATGCATCCGTCCTTGACGATGGGTACCTCCAACAGATTGCGGACGATGAAAATGTCGACGACGTGGACGAGTTACCACCGCTAGCGGAGTTCAAGGCGCTCGCTGAGGAAATCGACGACCGTTGCCAGTCGGTCTACAAGCAAATTCCTCCAGACTGGGAGGAACGTGCCCTTTCCGAAGTTACGACTGCCGGCTACCAACCCAACCACAAACACGGCGTTGCGATCAACATCATGCCGCTCGCGGAGAAGAGCATCGTCCCCGAAATCGTCGAGGACAAGGTGTTGTAATTAACTACGCGTTCGCTTGCTCCACACAATCATCGAGGAAGTCTTCGATTTCCTCGATTGATTCTCCGTTCTCGTACATCCACTCGATGATTTGCTTTCCGTGGTCGATTTTATTGTATGCACTAACCGACTCCACTCCCTCCGGCCCGTGCTCCTGCGCTACCAGTCTATTCACTACTTTCTCAATATCACAATATTTGGAGACATCGTCTTCCGAGACAGGAATGGATAATACTGCAGCTATAGCATCAGGGTGGTAGTAATTTTCAATCTCTCTTCGTTCCAACGCATGGCAATCAATGCCCTCTTTGGCTGATTTATCTTTAATCGACTGAACTTCCCCCTTCAGGTCGTCATCCGCGTTCTTCTTGTCGCTGTCAAACAGGAAGGCAAAATTTCGATTGATCTTTTTGAGCTTCTCTGGCTCACAATGGCGCATATTCCCGGTGCCACCGAGGTGCTGTATCGTAATGTTGTGCTCTTGCCAATCCTCAAGATAGGCTTCCGCAAGTGCTTCAAGGACTTTCACATCTGAGGGGCCCTCAACGTAGATTACGAAATCACTCTGGAGGATGTCGCTATTCCGTGCTCCGATCTCGTCGACGGCTTTGAATGCGTCTTCCTCAATGTGCTCGAAGGATGTGACGCCGGAGTCACGACGCGCGATGTACATTTCCGCAGCCGCCCGGTTATCGATGAATACTTGCGAGTGCGTGGTTATCATCACTTGGCCACCGCTATCAGCGATACTTCGCAAGGCATCCAGCATCTTCCGTTCTGCGGCTGGGTGGAGGAAGTTCCCCGGTTCCTCGAAAAGGAGCATATACCCTTCACCAACTTGAAGGTCAACGTAGGCCTGCATCATCGACAGAAGGAGAAGACTACCTACACCAGATCCTCGCTCTCGAACGTCGATGCTCTCGGAAAGGTGCTTGTCTTCGAGGTGTATCTTAGGGGAGATCGCTTTGCTGATCTGGATACTTCCGGGGCTCATATTCACCTTCTCGACATCGGACAGATGAGATTGCATATACTCGGTTAGTCGATTTCCGATGCCCTCAGAGGTCTCCTCAAGCGAATCTTTGAGTTCCACAATCTGTTCGTCGATCTCGTCGTTAAGTCCGCCACCCCTTAGAACCGGCATAAGAAGTTTATTCAGAAACGTACCACCCTTCAGTTTCGTCTGTTCGTTTACGTCACGTTCTGCAAATATCGGAACAGGTTCGGGAAAGTACTCCCATATAAAACTGCGCGAATCCGCCTTGGTCAGTTCATCTCCGTCAACGACAACCGCTCCTTTAGCCACTTTCCCACCATTGACGTAGGTTTCGGCTTTGGGCGTCGTTCCCTCTCTTCTGGTGAACTCCTTCTCGATCGTGAACTCCTCGTCCGCATCAGGGAGGTAATCTTCAGTTAGTGCCTCTTTGAGTTCAGATGGCACGTCCGCAAGCCTTGCAATGAGAGAAATCGATTCAGCCTCTCGCTTATGGAAATGGTCATTATCGGGTTTATCTCCCTCAAGGAAGATGTGGAGAGCTTCGAGGAAGGATGATTTACCGGCATCATTCTTCCCGATGAACGTCGTCATATCACCGATGTTGATTGGCTCCGAATTCTGTATCGGTTTGTAATTCTCCACTTCAAATGTGTCAATCGTGATTACCGCCATCAGGAATTACGACATCTCATGAATGGGGCATAACTCTTCGGTAGCAGTCTGTGACCCATCTAGGCTTGAGCTGGGAAGTGTAGAGAAATGACTAGAGGGCAGCCCCTATTCTGGATAGTATTCCAGCTGGTCACGGTCGTAACGGTCGAGTCGACCGAGGAGGTTCTCCCGGACGTTAGCCACAGAGTCGCTATCGAAGTGAACGAAGGATTCGCCATCTTCCGTCTGTTCGTCGTTCAATTCGTCAATCACATAGCTATCGAACTTCCCCCGAATACGAGCATCGCGGAGGGCCCACCAGTACTCGTTCAGGAGTTCATAGAGTTCGACCACTGCTCTGAACTCCATGAATACCAGTTTCTGGTTAGGAACTTCTCCATCAGTATAGGCTAAGATGTTCTCTTGAACGTGCCCAGCGATACGGAAGAAGTCATCCTCGTCGAAGTTTTGGGAGATGAGAAGATGTGCAGACAGACCGTTATCCCCCGTCTTGTTCTCGATAGCCTCCCGCTCGTCCTCGGATAGGATGTAACGCGTCGCCTGATCTTCTTCCTCCGAGCCGAGGTCGTATCCGTCTTCACGATGAGATAGCTTCGCGTCATA
Organism: Halorubrum trapanicum; assembly: GCF_002355655.1. Taxonomy (NCBI): domain Archaea; kingdom Methanobacteriati; phylum Methanobacteriota; class Halobacteria; order Halobacteriales; family Haloferacaceae; genus Halorubrum; species Halorubrum trapanicum. Next base: position 11,501 of record NZ_AP017570.1, read on the forward strand.
AGTCGCCACGTAGTAGTCACTCGGGTCTTTCTCTGGTACGATAAGCACTCCATCTGCTTCCCGCTCACCAATTCGTCCCCACCGCTCGGTCTGTGAGTAAAGTCTCTTCAGAAGGTAGAAGAGGTGCTTTTCGAAATAGCTGTCATTAGAAGGGTCGTAGATCTCTTCCAACTCATCCTTGTTTTCGTGCATCGGCCCCAGCTCGTCGACGAGTCCGTAGTATTCGCCTGCCTCTTCGTGAGCTTCACTTGCTTTACTGATGAGCCTGTCTTTGACACCGACAATCGCATTATGTAGGGCATTCCCGACGAGCGCGTCGAGACTGTCTGCTGTGATAATGTCGTAGAGAGGAAGTCGACCGTATCCCTCGTCGTCTGCGGAGGCGGATTGCCCATAGGTTACGTAGACGCACTGCAGGAGATAGTCGTTGACAGTTCCCGGACGCGGATGGTTCCCGTGAGGAACTACATCGACCTCTTGATACGAACTGGTTGTCCGCCGTCCTTCTGAGTCGGTCAACGAAAACGAGGTCTCGACTATTTTCCGATTAGCCATCTCCCGGTCTCCAACTTCCCATCCAGAGAAATCGCGTTTAGGATGTGTTGGTGAGATGTCGTCCAGCCGGTTCTGAATATACGTAGCAACACTTGTGTCGTTGACCTCAATCACGGTTTCCTCAACAGACTCAGAGAAGTCTTCTGCTCCACACTCCGTACACTCCGGTTCCGAAGCGGAGTTCTTCTCTGAACAGTGTGAACAGGTCTTGAATTCCTCGACTTCTGTGCTGACCAGCGCGTTACCAGCTGCGTCTACATTACCTTCCAACACATTCTGCACCTCGTCACTCAACTCCTCGTAGTAATTCTCGTATGCCGTCCCTCGTTCAGCAAGGATTCGATTGAATAGGTACTCCTCGTCTTGTGATCCATACTCGTAGATTTTCTCGAATTCGATACCCGTTACAGCAGTAAAACCTTGCTTGAAGCGACTACGCTGTTCGTCTAGCTTATGATTGGTCTTGAGTTCGAATTCGACTCCGTCGACACCGTGAGTGAGTTCAACGCGGAACTTGCCCCCGTGGCGGATGTCTTTGAGGTATAGCTTGTTGACCTCAGAAATTCCGTCGAAGGATACAAGATTCTCGTTCCTCAGCGAGTGGATGTCCCTGTAGATCGATCGTTCGTTCTTTACCCGCAATCTAGAGTTCTCGGGGAGTTCGGATTCTGCAAAATCGACGCCCACTACACGGAACTCCTCATTATCTTCGACAAGGAGGTTCTCTACCTTGCCGACAATTGGTTCTTCTGCCGGTTCCGGCTGCCGCTCTTGGAGATTGTCATCTGAGCGTAACCGCGTCACGACTTTCTTCCGATCCGACTGGCGCCCTCGAACCTCGAATGACTCTTCGTACTTCCTAACGACAACCGGTTTCGTCTGCAGATACCGTCGCGCGACGATTTCACCATCGTCTACCTCCTTTCCAATTGTAGGCTGCCCCGGCCACAAAAGGTCGAACTCGTTGTTGATAGTCTCCTGTACAAGGTTCTCTTCGTCATCAACTAAATCGAGTTCTGTTAGATTGTTAGCATCGCTTTCGAATACCTCTCCTTCCTGATTCTGAATCCAGATATACTCCACATACACTTCGTTCAGCAATCTTCTCGCGTCATCATCGTCAGCCGTCAGGACTCTTTGTTTAAATTCGCTGATAGAGTCGTGTTTGTCCTCGATGACGCGTTTCTTCCGCCGAATAAATACCTCGAGAAGTGCACCCTCGAATGACTCGGGGCCTTCTGAATCCTCCTCTCGTCCATCTGTCCCACTCTGCGAATCTCTGTTCGAAGTCGAATTCCCTTCGTCCTCCTCGGTCTGAACCAATTCTCGCGCTTCCTCGTAATCAACGTCAATCTTGTACCAAAACTCAGGTTCATCGAAGACGGGTGGGGTCGTAGCCTGTTGAGACATGAAAGGCAGTTATTACCATACTTCAAAATGCCAGTATCAAATAGATGTCGGGAGGTGTACTCGTTCCCTCAGTGGATAGTAGCGAAGTTAATAAATCGATGCACGTTGCATCCATTTACAGATCGAATAACACGTTCGCTGTTCTCTAATTACACATGCAAGCTAAACAGACCCTCCCCGACGCCGCAAAAGACACCATCAGAAGCGAGTTCGACCGGGCCGAGTCGTCAGACCCGATTGTCCTCTGGTGGGACGACGGAAACTACCTCGAGGACATCATCGAGCAGGCCTGCGACGAACTCGGCGTTCACCTGAAGGTCGCCGAGGAGACGCCGCTGGAACTCCGTGCCGATCCAATCGACGGCGAACAGGTCTGGTACGTTCCACACGTCAAGGAGCCCGAAGACGTTGAGGGCGACTACGACTGGTTCCGCGACGTTGAGCACACGGGCGGCGAGGTGGAGCTGAGCATCGAAGACCTCACCGTCCACGCGTTCGAGCGTGGGCAACTCGATGCGTGGGAGCTAAAAACCGCGACGCAGGCGGACGACTCCGCAAAGCGCCGCGAGATCGCGCGGATTCTCCACGACCAGCTCACCGGCGGCCAGCTCCCGACGCTCGAACAGCTCCGCACGCAGATTGTCACCGGCGGCTACACCGACCCGGTCGCGTTCGTGCTGGAGAACGGTTGGGGCGACATCGACGACAGCCCCGGCACCATCGAGCAGATGCAGGACTTGCTTACCAGCGAGGGCGTCGACGCGGTCGCCAGCGAGGATGAACCCGTGGGAATCGTCGCGGCGACGCGTCGGTGGGCCGTCGCTGAGTGGCTGATCCACGCCGGCGCCGACGCTGAACGCTTCCCGAGGGAGTTCCGCGCCGAGACGGCCGGCAATCACGACCTCCCCGAGCTCAAGTCGCTTCTAAACAACACCACCTCGGCCAGCCTCCTCGCCGACCGCTATCTCGGCGAGGCGATCTGGCACGACGTCGTCGCGGACGTTAATGACCCGTGGGAACTTGCGGACTGTATCGTCGACGCCGCGCTCGAACGTCGCCTCTGGGAGGAGTGGCACGCGTCGTTCGATGCTGGCGACTACGAGGTGTGTCTCGAGCGCGCCGAGGAGCGGCACGACGCTCTGCTCGGAAGCGAGGACTTCCGCGGCACCTACCGCGGAGCCTACGGCCCGGACAGCCCGTGGACGGGGACGTGGGAGCAGGCCGCTGAGATTGCCCGCCTCGCGCACCAGATCCAGACGTGGGACGAGAGTGCCACCGATGATGTCGTCTCGCTGTACGCCGATCGGGACGACGGCACGTGGCAGATCGACAACGCAGTGCTCAACCTCGTCGTCGCGGGAGAGCCCGAAACCGATCTCCCCGACGATCATCCCGCGACCGTCGCGCTCGACGACCTCCGAACCCAACTCCAGTCGGAATACGTCGAGTACCTCGAAGACCTCGGTGACCTCGTCACTGATACCGTCGAAGCTGGCGCGCCCTTCGTCGACGAGGATCACTCCTACCAGTTCTTCACCAAGGAGTCCGACGGTCTCGAAAGCGGCCAGACGATCGCGCTGTTCGTCATCGACGCCCTTCGGCTCGACCTTGCCCGTCGCCTCGCGGACGAATTGCGTGACTACGTGGCGACCCTCCCGTCCGATGCTCCCGAGTTTGCCATCGACGAAGACGTCTGGCTTGGGACGCTTCCCTCGGAGACCGAGTTCGGGAAGGCTGCGCTCACGCCGGGAGAAATACAGATGTTCGATGTCTCGCTAGTCGATGGCAAGTTACAGCCGATGCGAAACAACCGCGAAGTCGATACCAATCGGCGCAACTCGTTGCTGGACGGCGACGGGTGGACGGTCACTCGCCAGGAGGATGACGACGGCTGGCAGTCGACGCGTGTCGCCTACTTCAAGAACGACATCGACGACATCGGCGAGAAGGAACTCAGCGACCTCGAGGCGATGCTGGCGCGACGCGTCGACTCGCTCGCGGAGTTCATCGGGACGAAACTCAAACAGGGTGAGTGGGATCAGGCGTACGTGCTGACCGACCACGGATTCGTCCTGCTTCCGGACAACGCGTCGCCGGAGAGAATTTCTCGGCCGACGGAAGCGTCCGACTCTGGGCGCCGGTGGATTGCCGGAGAGGATGTGGACGAGGATTCTCCCGGCGTGCTACTCGACTCCAGCTCCCGACTGGGGTACCTCGACGCCAACGTCAGCATCCTTGCGAGCCCACTCAAGCGGTTCAGAAAGCAGGGGCTCGGTGACGCGCGATTCTACCACGGCGGACTGCTCCCACAGGAGTTCGTGCTTGACTTCATCAGCATCACGCAGGGCTAATCACTCGCAAACTTCGCATCCATGTCATCACAAGAAATCGAAGAAGCGACCACCGCTATTCAGAATCATATCGTCGGTTTTCTGACGACGCTCGATGACCAGATGGACGACCCGCGGCTCAGTGAGATCGTGGAGGCTGCCGGCACACTTCAGAGCAAGAACCTCGGCCAAACACCCGAGCGATGTGTCGAAGATGCTCTCATCTGGCCGATTCTGGAGACGCTCGGCTACGAATACACACCCCGGCCGTACTATCCCGTCGGCGATAGCGATGAACAGCCGGATTTCCGCATTGACAATCTCTCAGAAACAGTTATTGGGGAGAACAAATCGGTCAACAACTTCGAAACCGCGAAGGGTGACATCGAGGGCTACCTCGACTCACGTCGCTACGAGTACGGACTCTCGACTGACGGGTTCCGGTGGGGAATGTACGCTGTCGAAACGGATGAACGCGGGCGGGCAGACCTCGTTACCGTCGTTGAAGAGCAGAACATCGCACCAGCGGTACGACGGATTGCCCGCAAGCAAGGTTTAGTCAGCTACACCGATGAGTTGCAGGACAACAGCACCGTTGAAGGAGTGCTGGGAGACTTCTACCAGACGTTCAATCACTACGGTGTCCGGCGAGCTATTGGGGGACTGACTGAGTTTTACGACCTCTACCTGGAGGTGACTACCGGTGGCGGTGAGTATCAGCAGCTGGATGCTGCGCTTGTGGACGCAATTGAGGGGCCACCAGACGCCTCACAGTCGGAGAAACTGGCCTTCGCGACACTACTCGTTGATCGACTCGCCTTCGTGAAGCTGTTGGCTGACCGCGGGATCCTCGACAGTGTCGCACTTCACACCCAGTGGAGCGAGCATACTCAGGGGCTCAACCGGTTCCGGGGCAGCTTCTACTCTCAATACCTCCAGCCGTTGTTCTACGATGCCCTTTCGACCCCGACACCGCAGCGCAATGCCGAACTCCCCGAAATGTTCATCGACGTGCCGTATCTCGGCGGAGGATTGTTCGAGTCGATACTGCCGGCCGAGCGTGCCTTCGACGTTCCAGATTCGGTAATGAAGCCAGTCCTCACGCAATTCATCGAGAACGAAGAACGGACGTTGGTCAACGAAGCCGCCGCGGGTTCCATTCTGGAGATGTACACCGAGGAGTTTGAGAGTCGGGCACTGGCTGGCCAGATACCACAGTATTACGCCGACATCGTAGATGCCTACGGTGCAGAAATCGAGTACGTTGAGTCGGAGATCGAACGTACCCTACGGTCGTTCGCCGGAACGGAGGCCCGATAATGTGTGGACTGGCAATCTTGAAGACGGCGTGTGGTCTTGACACAGACATCACTCGATGACGAACTCTACCCAGTTTTCTCCGGGCCAACGGGTGATTCTCAACGGAGCACCGGCTGAAGTCATCAAAACCCAAACGGTCGGGGAGATCGAGTATCTCAGAGCATACATCGACGGCGAGGGTGCCAAGACGGTCTGTCTCGACGATGTCGAGGTTCAACCGCATCGATCCGGACTCGAGGAACTGTCCAATCAGCGAATCGGTGATCTTCATCCTGATCACGATGCCGTCTCCGCACAGTGGTTCGACCTCCACACGCAAGCAACGAAACTCAAGCTCGCCCACGAGCAGGGACAGCTCCTGAGCATCTCGAACTCGCTCGTTCGACTGGAGCCCTACCAGCTCGACGCCGTCAACTGGGTGATGCAGAAGCTTCGCCAGCGGGCGCTCATCGGCGATGATGTCGGGCTCGGGAAAACGATCGAGGCCGGACTCATCCTGAAGGAACTCGCCGCCCGGAATCGCGCCGACCGTGTCCTGTTCGTCGTTCCCGCGCACCTCCAGAAGAAGTGGATCCGAGATATGGAGCGCTTCTTCGACGTCGATCTCACTGTCGCAGACCGGGCCTGGGTCGACGGTGAGCGTCGGCGGCTCGGCGAGGAGGCCAACATCTGGAACCAAGACCAGCAACAGCTCGTCACCAGCATGGCGTTCCTGCGACAGGACGAGTTCCGGCCCGCACTCCGGGACGCGTTCTGGGATGTCGTCGTAGTCGACGAGGCACACAAGGCCGCAAAGCGAGGGGAATCTCCGAGCAAGACGGCAACCATGGTCGATACCGTCACGGGAAACTCCGACTCGCTGCTGCTGCTCAGCGCGACGCCCCACGATGGGAAGGGCGAAGCGTTCCGCTCACTCGTCGAGTACATCGACCCGTTCCTCGTCGCCGAGAACCGGGACCTCTCACAGGAGACCGTCGATCGCGTCATGATCCGTCGCGGGAAGACCGACATCTACGACGAAGATGGTGAACGCGTCTTCCCGGACCGGGAGGTCAACTCGGTGTCGGTCTCGATGACGCACGACGAGCGGCAGTTCTACCGGGCGGTCACCGACTACGTCAAAAACGTCTACAACCGCTCGGAGAAGCTGAACGAACCCGCGGTCGGGTTCGCGATGGCGCTCATGCAGAAACGGCTGGTGAGCAGTGTGGGCGCGATTCACGCGACGCTCCGTCGACGACTGGATGACCTCCTCGGCGAGGAGGCGGAAACAGATGGCCTTTCCGAGGAAGCACGGGCCTATCTCGACGGTGAGGATCTGGACGAGGATGACAAACAACACGCGGAAGATGAGATTGCTGGCCTGACCGTCACCAGCACCGACGAACAGCTCCAAGAGGAGATCGATACACTCCGCGATCTCGTCTCGCTGGCTGAGGATTTACCGGTCGACTCCAAGGCCCAGAAGGTCAGACGGTTCATCTCCCAACTTCTCGAGGAACAACCGGACGAGAAACTTCTGTTGTTCACGGAGTATCGAGACACGCTCGACTACCTCATCGAGTACGTACAAGACGAGCCGTGGGCCGACGAAATTCTCGTGATTCACGGCGACGTGGACAAGGACGAACGGGCGCGGATCGAAGACGAGTTCAACCACGGCCAGTCGCGGCTCCTGTTCGCGACCGATGCCGCGAGTGAGGGGATCGACCTCCAGCACAGCTGCCACATCATGGCCAACTACGAACTCCCGTGGAATCCGAACCGGCTCGAACAGCGGATCGGACGCATCCATCGCTACGGACAGGAAGAGGAGGTCAAGGTCTGGAACTTCCTCTTTGACGACACCCGCGAGAGCGAGATCTTCGAGATGCTCCAAACCAAGGTCGAGGAGATCCGCTCTCAGCTCGGAAACACGGCGGACGTGCTCGGCATCCTCGACGACATCGACGTGGACTCGCTCATCATGGAGTCCATCGAAAACGACGAACCACCGAGTGCGACCAAAGAAGAACTTGAGGAGATGATCGAAGAGCGTCAGCGAACGCTCGAGGAGTGGTACGAGCGGAGTCTCGTTGATACGAGCACGTTCGACGCGGAGAGTCGCCGGCAGATTCAGGAGGTCGTCGACGAGTCAGCCGACGTCTACGGGAGCGAGGGTGACATCCGCGCGTTCTTCGAGCGAGCAGTCGAGGCCTTCGGAGGCGAATTCGAGAAACGCGGCACCAATCTCTATCAGGCCGAGTTGCCGGACGGAATCAATTCACCCGGCCAAGACGCGACGTTCGGCCCGTTCACGTTCGACCGTGACTTCGCGATGGATCACGAGGACATCACCTATCTCGCTCCGGACACGGATGTCCTGCAACGCCTCATGGCACGCGTGTTGGAGGACGAGCGCGGTGAGGTCGGACTCAAACTGCTGCCGTTCGTCGACACGCCGGGGATCACCTACAACTATCGCGTGGCATTTGAGGACGGCACTGGCGATGTGATTCGCGAGGAGACCATCCCCGTCTTCGTGGAGGCTGCGCAAGAGGACGCTCAACAGGCGCTCGGTGAGCGTGTCGTCGAGGGCAACTCGGTAGCAGCAAAGCCCGATGCCGACGACCTGCGAACTGTTCTCGACAAACAATCCGACCTACGGACGGCTGCTGACCGGTATGTGGGCGTGCGGGTCAACGAGATCAAGAACCATCTTCAGGAGAAGCGTCACGAGGAGACCGCTCGGGAGCTGGAGAACCTCGAGAAATACGCACAGGCGGAACGAGAACGGATCGAGTCCTTCATCGAGGAGTATGAGCGCAAAGCCGACGCCGGCTCGGACATGGACATCGCGATCCGTGGCCAACAGGAGCGGCTCGAACAGCTAGAGAATAGAATCGAGACACGTCGCAATGAACTTGAACGTCGAGAACAGATCATCTCACTTGCGCCCGAGGTAGAAAATTACTGTCTTACACTCCCTCTCTGAAGTCCCGTATCTGACACGGGGGCGCTGTCGAGAGAATTCAGAGATGAAATCTTAGCAGAGAGCATGAAATTGATATCACCAGGGGGATCGATCCAACACCTCAACGACAATGAGAAAGATAATCACTTTTGAGGGGTATTGATAGCGTACTGTCATCGGATTCGACGGGTCACTTCCCACTAGTGATTTCCACTCAACCATGACCGGAATCGTGATCCTCCCCGCTGGTCGCGACGACGCGTTCGAGGACTACAAGCAGTTCATCCGAGATGGGCACCCAATTGAGGATATTGAGTCTTATCCGGATGAGAGGATCTAAAATTGGCCCGAGCGACATCTGATGACAATCTCGTCCCTGTCTGGGGTACCTCAGTAGATGGGACATGGCGGAACGTCGAGCGCAACGACATCGCACTTGTCTACCACGATGGGGCGTTCGTCGTGAGAGGCCAGGTCCTCCAACTCGACACGACCCCGACCTTACGGAGTATCTCTGAAGAGAGACCGTTGAACACGGTCGCTGGAACGAGGAAAGCCCCTAGAGTACATGAATTTCCTCAATGATGTTGAGGAAGTCGACGTCGAAAGTTTCGGTCATGGGTGCCGTTCGTCGACCGAGCATGGAACGGTGTTCGAGGTCGTACGTCTTAACCAACATTACGGCTTCTACTGCGGATCTGTTGGTTAAGGCTTGGTAGTGAGCGCGGGATTGTGGCGGAGGTAGCCGCAGCAGTCTACATGGTATTCGAATCCGGATACGGAGATGCCAATCTGAAGAAATCGATCTCTCCTCTGAATTGCGCGACGACATTCTTAATGACCGCATCAACGTCCACACCAGCAGTCACAACCTCATACGTCTCCCCGACAAAGGCCCGATACTCAGAGACGATCTCCTTAGCCTTCCCACGAATCTCTCCAACACCCAGATCAGTGAACTCCCAGAGTAACGCAAGCGTCTGCGTCGCCATCGACGTGAGATACGTCACGAACTCCTCCGGAGCTCGAAGCCCGGTCGGCGCAATCCCGCGTAGCACGTAGTGAATCTCACTCATCACGACCCGATGAAGCCCCTTCATCGCCGAATCAATCGGCCCTGAAAACCCACTGTGCCGAAGCTTATACAGAAACCGATTATTCAAATACCGTGTCCCTCGCCACGCAAACCGATAGTTGAATGGCGTCGTGAACAGAATCGCCTCCGCGACAAACAGCCCCATCGCTCGATAGAAATCATGGAACCGCTCAGCAGCAATATCTTGTATCGACTCAACCGAGGCACGGGCGAGATCTAGTTTGTTCGCACTAATCAGGAGGTTATGTGTCGCAATCACCAGGGCAATACCAGAACTCAATTGCGCCCCTGTCATCGCCAGCCGCGCAAGCTTGCTGTGGCCAAGTCCAACATCAAGACTATCTTCGACGACTTCGAGGGTTTTGCGCGTTCGCTGGAGACTCCGATCAGTAGTACTGAAAAAGGCGCTCACATCATCGACCGTATCTTCAGTCGGGATCTCCGCGTCATCAAGCTCCTCATAGATTGTCGAGAGATCATCCGCAAGGTGGACTGACTGGACACGTCGCTCACCGCGTGCGTGTACCCGTAGCCCAGATTGGATTTTGGACTGTATCTCAGACAGTCGTTCCGGATCCGGTTCAGCCATAACTTGGGTGTTGCTCTGGAAGAATTTAAGTATTATAGATAGGTAGGGCAGATAATGGATGATCTGAATCGACTTTTTGAAGATGTAGATACGGAGGAGATTCTCGATGGGATCACACGACGTCAGCTCGTAGTCGGTGGGGCCGCTGTAACGGGCGCAGTCGGCGCTGGCTCGGTATTGTTTGGGCAAGACGGGGATACAGAACCAACCCCAGCGGATCGGCTCACAACTGCTGAGACGCGATTTACTGGGGTGGCTACAACGCTGACCGAGACTGATGTCGTAGACCCCTATTCAAGCTGGGGGCTTCGCAACGAAATAGAAACAGCACTTAATTCGGTCAATCAGATCCTCAGCGAAGACTTCCCCGATGAGCCGGAGATCCAACAGCGGCTCAGTGCGCTGCGTACCGCAACAGAGTATTATAGCACACTCTTGACGTCGTTGACAGCCGCTGATTCGCTCTTCGGGTCGGTTAGTGACTCTGAACCCGACGTACTCAAACAGACCAGGGAACTCGAATATGACCCGGCCTCCGAATTGGACAGCAGTTCTTTCGAACAGTCCATTGGACAACTGGCGGCCGCTGAGAAAGCTCCAAGCGAGGTCACATCCGAGGATCGAACACTTGTTCCGGACCAGCAGGCGGTTCTTGACGCTCTTCGCACTCAACGAGATCTCTTTGATCGGCACATTCGGGCCCAGCAATCGTATTTAGATTCAGCGACACCCATCGAGGCCGGCGTTCGGGCCTACGAACAGTCACGCTTTGCGGACGCTCGGGCCAATCTGGCGGACGCTCAAGATGCGCTTCTCCCCAACATTTCTGGGACTGGTGAGGGCTATCAGCTGTCCAATATGGGTTTGACCCTCAACCAGTATCGCGAATTATTCACCCTCCGGCAGGATGGCGTTGCCCAGTTGCTTGATGCTAGCCAAGAATCTGTACCTGAGGATGAACGGCAGTCGGCGGTCAATTCGGCTCTTAACACCTTCTTTAAGGCACGTAATCTGATTCCTCGATGAGGTCGATCTTAGCCAGATAGCATGTTATAGAATTAAATGAGGATACCCATATCACACGAGTAAGACCGGTTCATGGGTGAAACAACTGAGGAACGCTTGTTTCAAGGATGGTTCCAGCAACTGGCACTCCGATATTTTCTGATATCCATTGCGACGGTTGTTGCGTTCGGGACAGCAGCCGCCCTTCTCAACCCGGCTGTCGAGATTGTTAATGTTAGAGCTGTACTCACGACACTTGCGACGGCTGAAGCCTCCGTACTGGCGATCGTTTTCTCTGTGACTGTTGTTGCGCTCCAGCTTGTTGTAACACGGTATTCAGCCCGTCTCACCACTACTTTCGTCAATGACCCACTGTTCCGTACGACGTTTAGTCTCTTTGTCGTCGCAATCGCGTTTAATCTAATTGCCGTGTACTTGCTCCCACCAGAGAGTAATCGGCTTACAAATACGGCAGTTGGGGCCTCACTCGCACTTGCGAGTGTGTCTACGATTGCGCTCTACCAATTCATTCAGATGATGATAGAGCGAGGATCTCCTGATCAGGTGATTTCGGTGTTAGTTGACCGTACACTTGCTCCAAGCGAATACCTCCCAGAAACTATCGAAGAATTTCAGCAACTCGACGCACACCCGGTCCGGAAACTCTACCAGACTCTCGCACAGACCATTAAAAACGGAGAATACCAAGCGGCGGAACAGGGTATCAATGGGCTCTATACCGTACTCTCCCGGACCATCGAATATCTTGAAACCGAACACGGCGAAGAAGACCCCAATGAGTATGTGGCGACTGTTACAGCAGAGCCCTTTGAAGAATACTATCCTCGGATCATGGAACAGGCCTACAGTCACGAGCAGTACAATCTAATTTCAGAGACTGTTGAAGACATCGAGACATTGGCTCTCGATGGACTTGATCGTGGTTTTTCCGAGGTCACCGAGTCTGCTGCGGATGGGCTTGGTGACACATTCAACAACGCCCCTTCAGGATGGGAAGGAAATCGGCTGCGTACCCCAGTTGCGGAAACACTGACCGAAGTGGTGATCGAATCTGCGAGAAGAGCCGATTATGCGGTGTTCTCCACCGTATTTTTCCAATTGAATCACCAGATGGTAGTTCTCCTCAGACGGCGTTCGGACATAGGTGTAACAGAACGACTCGTCGGGAATTACTACACACGTGGAGTTGTTTTGATATTTGAGGCCTTAACTGATCAGTACGCATCGGAGTTGCGTAACCAGGACACTGATTGGATTTCTCCAACAGATGGTCGGCAATGGACTCTCTCAGACGACGCAAAGCCAATACGACACCTGTGGGAAAGATACACAAAGTTCACACAAGCGGTTCTGCGGTATCGCACTGACGAGGGAATGTATCCGTTTGCTGAAGGCTCAATCGACGACGGTTGGAAGAAGATTACAACGCACGCTTCTGAGTCTGGACTACACGGCTTCGCCACATTATGTTGTATAACAACCATCCAGCTTGCGTATCGTGTAGATCAAATTGGAGAAGGTAATCCCGGCACTTGGGTCAATAATCTAGGGCTGATCAGGCTTAACCATGATCCAGCTGTTGTCGACAAGGCATTCACGATCTTGAAACAAGGTGAAAACCCGGAGGGTGCCAATATAAACGTACATACCCTCGATATTGAATCTAATAGTGAACGTGAGGGGTTTTTCGAGCGGCTTCTTCATACTGAGCCAGAAGAAACATCGTTCGAGCAGTGGATTGTGGACTTCGAAAAAGAAGTAGAAGACCGAACAGAGTACCTGCGAGAGAACGCATGAGGAGAGCGATATCTCACCGCTGGCTGCGGAGATGATCCTCCAGGCACTCCAGCCCGTCGTCCGCAAGCACTACGAAATAGATTGAGAGCCCTAGTCGGAGTCACCGAGATTGGTAGTAGTGAACCGCCATTCCAGAGAAGAACCCAGCGCCGTGTCCGACAAGGTTTGTGAAGCCGCCCTGGTTCTGGAGATCAGCAGGGAAGCTCACGACGACCATATATACCGCCGTGAACGTCCCGACAAACAGAATCACTACGAGACGTCGATTTTCGTGCGCCCAATCGCCAATACCGACCGCGGAGAAGTTACCTTTCCAGCTGGTATAAATAACGAGCACAAGCACCAAACCGAGCATCACGAGCGCAACCACTCGATTCAGACCACGGAACATCACCGTCCACGTCGCGAAGAGGGTAATTCCGACTATGCTGGCGGCATAGATCGCGTTCTCTTCTGGGAGTTAGACGACCATCTGGAGAAGCTTCGAAACGCGCTGGACGTTGGCGACGGTGACATCATCGAGATCGACGGTGAGGACGCCGAGCTAGAGCGCGCCGAGTGACGGTCGGACACACTTTCCCGCATTCACCATCAGCGCTCGCACAAGAAAGCCAGTTCACGCCGACTTACACGCCTCAACGACAAGTTCGGGGGCATCAACCAGTTGATTCACTGTATGCGCACCCTTCCCTTTCCCTCGGCCCTTCCGATTCTGTTCGATCAGCGAGAGAAACGCAAGTTCGGAGAGGAGGTCGCGGACGCGACGGATTTTGAGCGGGTCGGTTCCTTTGCGTTCACACACAACCTCGTAGGCCGAGTACACCTGCTTTGAGGGGATCATAGCATCTGTATCGGTTGACTGCTGCATCTGGAGTGCGAGCCCCTGAAGGAGGTATTTCGAGTGCTCGGGTTGCTTTCCGATTAGTTCGGCGAGTCGCGCCTCTTCTTCACGCTCGTGTGCCTCATCAACGTACTCAACGCGGACGCGGTCGTCGTCGTGTTCGTCGGCGATTTCGCCAGCATATCTGAGAATGTCGATCGCCTTCCGAGCGTCTCCGTGTTCTTTCGCCGCGAGTGCTGCGACCTTCGGAATCACGTCGTCATCAAGGACGCCCTCTCGAAACGCATCTGCCCGTGAGTTGAGGATTGCACGCAGTTGATTTGCGTCATACGGCGGGAACACGAAGTCACGCTCGGAGAGACTTGATTTGACGCGCTCATTGAGTGTTTCCTTGTAGCGAATCTTGTTGCTGATCCCAATTATACCGAGTGTACTATCTTCTACCTTACCGGCTTCCGCCGCTCGTGAGAGTTGCATGAGAACGTTGTCGTCTTCGAGTTTGTCGATCTCGTCTAAAATGATGATGCCAACGTCGAGGCGTACATCGAGTATCTTCCAGAGCCGCCGATAATAATCAGACGTGGAAACGCCAGACGCTGGAACTTTCACACCCGTCACGTCGGGATCGTTGAACGATTCAGCGATCGTCCGGACAGCCTGCGTTTCTGTTGAGTCCTGAAAACAGTCGATGTATGCGACATCAACGCGGACATCATTCTCGGCGGCAGCCTCAGTGAGATCTTGTGTGATGTACTTCGAGCAGAGGCTCTTGCCTGTTCCCGTCTTTCCATAGATCAACACGTTGTTCGGCGTCCCACCTCGCTGGGCGTCCTTAATCGCGTTGGCGAGGTTTGTGAGCTCCTCGTCACGGCCGATGATCCGATCACCCTCTGGAAGGTGGCTCACACGAAGGAGTTCCTTATCAGCAAAAATGGGGTCGGGATCCCCGAAGAATGACTCCGTATCGCTCATGCAGGGTCGCACTCACCCAACCCATATCAATCTTCCCACCGCCTTGCCGCTGTAAACAGAAGTCTGTATTAGTCGACCCGTCTAATCGGGGTTGAAACCCGGATTTCCCTGCGTTTTGAGATTCTTAGTCTCATAATGAGCCGCGTGTTGCCGCTGTAAGAGTGGTATCGAGGCGGTGTCACACCCCAGATTGCCGCTGTAAACACGAACGATGTGTGACCTCCAGATGAAATTGCGGCCGGTTCAGAGAAAGTCGATAGAGAGCCAGTCAGCTACTTGATTTGAGAGAAGACACCATGACGGTGAAACATGCGTTTCACGTCTTCGACGCCAAAACAACATGGCCTCTCAGTATGCCAAAAGTGTGGTACGGTAACAAACACCACTCTTTGGTATAAAACTACTGGTTGATGTGGTGTTGATAGTAGAACGTGTGAGCGGGCAGATGGGTATTTTCCATAAATAAACATCTCTACTGTGGTTTTACAGCGGCAACGAGGGGTCCATCTCTTTCGATCCACCATCCCATCTCTCCGGGAGATGTTTACAGCGGCAACGAGGGGTGTTCGACAGATAATCCCTGATGCCTCGAGCACCGCAACGCCGAAATCAACCATCCCTCCAGCGTCCTCGAGTCTATCACGAACGGAGAACCTGCCAACACCGCCATCGTCTCCGGGCCTAGCGGCGCGGATAGCTTAACCAACAAAATCCCGCTGTTGTTGCTTTCTGTTGGTTAATTATTGAGAGTAGGCATTTAAGCAGACGGGTCTTTATCTGTGCGATGGACCAAGCCAAGGTATGAGCGACTCAGCGTCTCCAAGCGCCTCTGTCTCGCTATCTGCGCCCACAGACATTCCAGCAGTCCTGGATCGGGCTGGTATCGATTATGTCGGTGTTCATGACCAGCGACTACTTGCGATCTATCACACCGGTATCTTCAATGTAGTAACCGATCCGGAGCCGGTATCCAATGCGCACACCCTCCAGATCGAATGCTGGGAAGTACCACTTCCATCTCGTGATGATGAGAGGTCACCACAGGAGCTTCTCGAGGACTTTGCCGCCGTATTTGACGCAGGCAACCAGAGCTAGAGTTGTCTGTCTGGATCTACGACCTACCGATCTCGATGAGCACGTCAGACAGTGCTCTCCATGGGGTCCATCCGGCTCGAACGGGAGTTCAGTCCGCGTTTTCTGTTCGATGACCCTGTAGTAGTGACCGCTGTCGTACGCCGGCGTCCGGTCGCAGGGGACACACCAGAAGCTCTCCTCGCGTCGGTACCACCGGATGTGGCCGCGCGGACAGGTGTAGCGCCAGCGGCCGGCGCCCGACCGATCGATCTCGACGGGCATCTACATCACCCGCAGCCCGGGGGCTGCCTTCTTTATCGCCGGGCCGAGCCAGCGCGGCGGCGACCGACTCGGTGTATTCTGGAGCTCGCCTTACTCGTCGAAGGTGAGCGTCCACGCCTCGCTGTCGTGTTCGACCTCGATGATGGTCCCGTCGTCGTGTTCGTCGACTGCGACCGAGACGTCGAGTCCCCGGCCTGCGGTGAGAGCAAGGGCCCGATCACGACACACGCCGGCACCGTCGGTATCCACTGCTCGTGTGGCGTCACCGCGAGTGTCGACATCGAGGCCGGAAAATAGGAACCTGGTGGGATCAGTAGCTAGTCCAGTTCGACCGACCAGTTTCTGTCGGCGTTGATGTCCACCCACCCGAGACCGCTGAACGAGTACGTCGTCTCGCCTTCGAACGAGCCGATCTCGTTGAACACGAGCTCGCCGAACGAGCCCGTCATCGGATAAATCTGGACCTGGAAGTTACGCTCACCCTCGTGCTCGCCCGTCGCAACGCCAGTCCCGCCGAACTGGACCGGGCCGACGACATCCGGGCCATTCCCGCTGAACGACGTCGGGAGCGACTCACCCTGTCCAGAGCGTGGCTGCTCGAGGTCGATCTCCCAGTTGCCGTCGGCGTTGACTTCGAGGATGTACTCGCCTTCCTCGATCAGGTCTGCCTGTGCGCCGTCGAAGTCGCCGATCACGTTGATGAAGTTGTCGTTGAACTCGCTGTCGTTCGCGAGCGACACCTGGAAGTTTCGCTCGCCGGAGTGGGTCGCCCGGACGACCGTGAGCCCGCCCTGGATCGAGACGCCCTGTCGGACTTCCTGACCGCTCCCGGAGAAGGACTGCGTCTCGGGTGCCGTGATCGTCACCTCGTAGCCCCACTCGGTGTCGCCGAGCCGGAACTGAAGCGAGCCAGCCTGATCGAAGGCGGTCGGATTCGACTCCCAGGTCGCTGTCTCGCTAGCCGCAACGTCGAGCTGAACCGTCCCGATATTCTCCCACTGGTCGGTGCCTTCGAGGCTGAACTCGAGCTGCTCTTCGAACGTGCCATCCTCGCCGCCGGTGTTCTCGACCGTGAACGAGAAGGTGTGCTCCTCGCCTGTCGAGACCTCGTCCGGATGATCGACCGAGACGACCTCGAACGACGCCGGCTCGACATCCTCTTGCTCTTCCTCGTCACTGCCATCGTCTCCGTCCTCTCCGTCAGTCCCGTCACTGCCATCGCTTCCGCCGTTTGTCTCGCCGTTGGAGCCGTCACCGCTCGTCTCCTCTGTACTCCCGTCTGAGCCATTGCCACCGTCCTCGCTCCCACCGCAGCCGGCGATCGCCGCCGTCAGTCCGACGCCAGCCGCACCGAGGACACGCCGCCGACGGAACAGCCGCTGGTCGCTCTCTGTGTCGCGGGGGTCTCGTTCCATGTCTCCGTATGTAAGACCGCTATGATAGTTAGTCGACGAATAATACTTGATGAGAAGAGTCGATCACCTCTGTGGCTGCCCACCCTCTTCGAACCGCTCATCACTCGCGAAGAGCATCGCGACCCAGTGGACGCCCTCCGAACCGGATCAGCCCTCCGCCTGGTAGTGGGCGACAGACCGGGCCCATGGGTTGTACTCGCGGTGGGCCCAGAGCCGCGTCTGTCGACCGCCGTCGGCGGGCGTGAACCGGACGTGCGTCTGTTGCTGTCCGAGGAAGCCCGCCTCGCGGAACGGGAACGAGCCGACCTCGTAGATGGGCTCTCCAGTATCGTCGACGTCGAACTGGATGCTCGCGAGCCACGCCGGCCAGACGCGCTGTATCGACCGCGATCGGGTCAGAATATATCACTAATCGAGGATTCCAACAGAGCCGCTCAAACTACTATGATCTGTATAGAGCGAGCTCCACATCGTTGACTGGGTTTCTGGACGTTTCCGGAAACGGAGCGTTTCCACAATCAAAATCGGGGGACTCCGAAGCTATAAAAGAAGCAATCCAGCGGCAATGAGGGGCTTTCCGGAACTGACCCAGTCACATTTTTATCACACAGCCAAAGAATAGCTACCCACCGACAGATGATCCGTGATGCTCGCGTCCTCCGCGCCGGGTTCGTCCCTCGAGAAGTCGAGCATCGCGACGCCGAAGTCAACCACCTCTCGAGCGTTCTCGAACCGATCACGAACGGCGAGCCGGCTGACACAGCCATCGTCACCGGCCCGAGCGGCGTCGGCAAAACCTGTGTCTCAAAGTTTGTTACCGAACGGCTCCGCGAGGAAGTGCTCGACGTCGAGGCCACCTACGTCAACTGCTGGCGAAACTACAGCCGCTTCCGAACGCTGTACCAGATCCTCGACGACATCGGGGCCACGATAGACATCCATCGCCAGTCGACACCCCACGACGAACTCATTGATCGGCTCCAACAGTACGATGGGCCTCGAACCGTCGTCATCCTCGACGAGGTTGACCAACTCGAAGACCCGAGCCTCATCTACGACCTCCACAGCATGGAGCAGTTCGCGGTGGTCTGTATCGCGAACAAAGAAGAAGAGCTGTTCAGCCGCGTCGACGACCGGCTTGTGAGTCGGCTGCGCTCCAGCGAGCATGTTCGGATGGACAAGTACCACGACGAGCAGCTGTATGACATCCTGAGTGCGCGGGCAAAGTGGGGGCTCGACGAGGACGTCATCACCGACGAGCAGCTCTATCAGATTGCTGATGCCGCCGCTGGTGATGCTCGGCTAGCTATCGGGATGCTCCGGAGCGCAGCCAGCACAGCTGAGCGAGAAAATTACGAGGACATCACCAACGAAATTCTCAGAGACGCTGCCGAAGATGCTCGGGCACAAATCAAGCAGAAGAGCCTTGACTCGCTCACGCCGCACCAGCGGGTCGTCTACGAGATTGTTCGCGACCACGGCCCGCTTGGACCCAGCGAGATTCACGAACGCTATTCCGAGGACGTCGATGATCCGCGGACGAAACGGACTGTGCGGGCGTATCTGTCTAAGATGACCCAATACAACCTCCTCGAGGCGGAAGGGACGAGCCGGGACCGAGAGTACTCGCTCGTCGATTCGGCATCGGCGTCGCCGATACAGTGACTGTGACTCCGTCAGCTATCAGGAACTGAACTCGCCGAGGCCCGATTGCTCGTGGTCCAGTGGCTCGATGACCGGGGGCTCGTCGTTGCCGGGGTTGTTGACCCGCGTCGAGATCTCGTAGGCGTCCAGATCGTCTTTCGGATACGGCTGGCACAGTTCCCTGCGGGTGTCCGGATCCGCGGCGAGCCAATCCGATTCCGCGTTCTGCGGGAGGACGACCGGCATCCGGTCGTGGATTGAGTTCACAAGGTCGTTGAGCTCCGGCGTAAGAATCGCGACGCCCGAAACCCTCATTTTACTATGCTGAAGACGACCGTTCGAGATTCAAGATTTGGGTCCGCACTCCACCCGAGATCCTCCCATCCCATAGCGTGGGTGTGACCAGCTGGGTTCCACCAAACTTCGTGTTCGTAGGCGGAGTTCGGTAACGGCGCCTCCAAGATGTCCTCGATCTCCGCAAATGCGAAGTGAAGCGTATATTCCTCTGTTTCCTCTAGATAGTCATAGAGTGGCCCGTATTTGCCATGTCTAGCGTATTCCAAGTTACTCGTAGACGTGTTCTGTGTGGGTTGTTGTGTCGACGTGGACTTGGTCGTATCCCGCTGTCCCTTTAGATTAGACTTGACAGTAGTAGTCTGTTCTGTGGCGAATGTAGTGGGAGGTTGCTCGTTCCACGACGGATTGTGGTCGTCGATTAATTTCGCTTCTTTTGTTCCGTGTGAGTCCGTCTCTGTGAACCACAGTCCAACTTGGCCTCCATTACGAACGACCTCAAGAACCGCGTTATTGAGTCGGCAATTTGTCTCTTGACCACCTTTGAAACAGTTCCTCGGGGAGATATTGGAGTAGCCTGCTTGGATCCGGCGGTGGAGGTCTACGGTTTCCCCGATGTACACGACTTCGTGGTTCGCAGTGAAGATGTAGACTCCAGAGATGTCCTTGTAGTCGGAGGTGTCGGCGTAGAATTTACAGAACGGTCCCCACCCATACTCGTGAAGTGGAGTCTGGTCGGACTTATTGTAGCGAGGCTGTGGCATCTTGAGGTCAACCTCTCCTGCCTCATTCCGCTCCAAAGTTAGTGTGTCCACGAAGTCGAACTCCTCGAGGAGTTCGGAAATATCCATACTCGGACTTGGCAGACAGTTATTATAATAGGTGGGTGTATCAGGCGTCTAGCCTTAACGAAAGCCGGTACACAAGCCCACTTACCGGCTGTTTCACCGCAGATGGAATGTAACCAAGAGGGATTCTACAGAGCCAAACGTTGAGCAGTAACATTCCGAGCAGTCAGGCTCGAGACAGAAACTGTGAAGAATTAACCAACATACCGCCAGCAATACGGGCAAATGTTGGTTAACACAGAGAATGTTGGAGTCAGGAACTATTCTCGGAAATAGGATCCAAACGGAGACTACTCGGGACTGTACCGGGATTGGGGGGAATCAAGTCGAGTTCCCTGAAACGCGGAAGCGACACGCCGCGGCTTATCGGGAATGTGGACCTCTATTCGAGTATGGGAGAACACGCAACATCGTACCGATTGGCGGTGGACCAGCCGACACGGGGCGCTGACCGCAATCGGTCCCTCGCTGACCAGGCCGATCCGGCTACGGACGAGATGTTGTTGCCGTCACTCGGCGACGGCATCACGCTGCTCGACGTCGAGGGAGGCCGCGGCGTCCCGATCCTGCAGTCGCTCGTACTCGACCATCTCCTCCTGCACGACGGGCCCGCCTTCTGGGTCGACGCAAATGGTCACGCGACCACGACGACGCTCGCTCAAATCGCGCCCAGTCAACGGTTGCTCAACCGAATCCACGTGGCACGCGGATTCACCGCCTACCAGCACTACGGCGCCGTCTGTGATCTCCCGACGGCAGTGAACAAGTCGATCCAGATGTCTACCACCGACGCCGGGGCGGCCGGTCGAGGGGAACCAAGTCGTGACGAGGACACGTCGCCCCACACACCCGCCCTCATCGTCGTACCGGCCGTCGACGTCCAGTACCGTGCCGACGATACCCTCGGCGAGACCCACGCGAAAACCCTTCAGACTCGAACGCTCGCCCGGTTGGCGACCTACGCCGATGGGTACGACATCCCGGTGCTCGTTACGCGAAACGAACGAAACGAATTCACCGAATCAGTCGCGACGGTTGCCGACCACCACCTCGAGTGCGAGCGGACGCGGATGGGGCCACGGGTCGTCGGCGAGGACTTCGAGACGCTCGTCTATCCCGTCGACGACGGCGCGTACTATCAGACGACGTTCGCGTACTGGCGGCAGCTGCTCGCGGCACGCGCCACGCAGGTCGGCGTGGAACCGACGACGCCGGCGCCGTCGACGCCGACTCCGGCGGGTGTCGGAACGGGTGTCACAACTGACGGTGAGACGGTGGCGGCCACCGCGGACCCCTTGCTCGATGCGTGGACGGCGACCGGGACAGGAGGCCGATAGCGATGGGACGCACGAACCCGACGTACCGAGATGCGTTGCGGGCCATCGAAGAGCGCTGGGCGGAGTTCCGCCGGGCACTGCGGCGTCGCGACCAGCCGCGCTTCGACCGGCTGTTCGAGTACGCCCGCGAGCACGCCGACGCGAGCGGGCTGTTGAACCACCAAAATCCGCTGCTGCCGGCGCTGCTCAGCATCGATCTCGAACAGGAGGGCCGTCTCGACGATCACGAGGAACGCCTCGAGGAACTCGAGGCCGCGGTCGCAGCACGTGATGATGAGGAGGCCGCTCCGCCAGACTCGGACCCGTGACGATGCCGTTCAGCATCGACTTCCTGGATGACGGCCGCGTCCTGGAGTGGGAGGCGACCGCCGACGGCGCCGTCGCGACCGAGCGCGATGACTACACGCCACGCTTCTACGTCGCCGCTCGCGACCCTGATGCCAACCTCGACCTCACGACGCTCCAGTCCGTGTACGACCAGCACCCGGATGTCGTCGCGACCGAAATGGTTGCGCGACGACCGGGCTTTCGACGGGACGAGGAATCTGTCCTCGCCGTCGACATCACCCACATCGACCGCGTCACTCCACTCGCCCGGCAAGCGCGCCAGCTGTCGCACTATCCAGTCGGGGATCTCGCCTGTTTCAACGTCGACTTCTCGCGAGAATTCCGGTACTGTCTGGAGACCAGCATCGATCCGACGCCGGCGAGCGGGCTGTCGACGCTCCGGCTCAGCGTCCCGGTGACCGAAACGAGCAGCGACGTCTACGAGCAACTGTCCGTCGCCGGCGACACCGTCACCGGCTCGCCGACGGATCTCCTGACCGCCGTCCAGGGGGCGCTCGACGCACACGATCCGGACGTCCTGGTCTGCTCGACGAGTGAGATCGTCCCGACCCTGTACGAGATGGCGACGGACGCCGGCGTCGACGACTTCTCGCTGAGTCGGTGGCCGGACGTCGACTACCAGCAGCTCGCGAGCCGGTCGACGTACTCGAGCTACGGCCGCGTCGGTCACTCGCCGGCGCGGTACAACGTCCCCGGGCGGGCGATCATCGACGAGTCGAACACGTTCTTCTACGGGGAGACGAACCTCGATGGCGTCCTCGACCTCGTGTCGCGCTCGAAAAAGCCCGTCCAGGAGCTCGCGTGGGCGTCGATCGGGAACGTTCTCACGGCGATCCAGATCTGCGAGGCCCACGACCGCGGCGTCCTCGTCCCCTGGAACTCCTGGCGCCACGAGTTCTACAAGCCGATGGGGACGCTCCACGACGCCGACCGCGGTGGCTTCATCTTCGCGCCCGAGGTCGGCCTCCACGAGAACGTCCACGAACTCGACTTCTCCTCGTTGTACCCGAACATCATCTGTACCCGGAACGTCTCGCCGGACGTCATCCGGTGTGACTGCCACAGCGACCGCGACGACGTCCCCGGCCTCGGGTACTCGATCTGCGACGAGCGGGGTTACCTCGTCGACGTGCTACAGCCGATCATCGACGCACGCGACGAGATCAAGGCGGCCATCCGTCACGAGAAGGAACGGGACGACCCCGACGAGGACCGGCTGGCGGAACTCGAGGGACGGTCGGGAGCGCTGAAGTGGATCCTCGTCGCCTGCTTCGGCTATCAAGGGTTCAGCAACGCGAAATTCGGCCGCATCGAGTGCCACGAAGCAATCAACGCGTTCGCTCGCGAGATTCTGCTGACGGCGAAACAGCGGCTGGAAGCCGGTGGCTGGCGGGTCGTCCACGGCATCGTCGACTCCATCTGGGTGACGCCGGACCCCGACGTCGACGTCGATGACCGCGAGGACCTCGAGACGCTCGCGACGGAGATCACGGAACGCGTCGAGATCCAGCTCGAACACGAAGCCCACTACGACTGGGTGGCGTTCGTGCCGCAGCGCGAGAGCGACGCCGGCGCGCTGACGAAGTACTTCGGCAAGGTCGCCGGCGACGACGATTTCAAGATACGCGGTATCGAAGCTCGGCAGCGCTCAACCCCACCGTTCATCGAGGACGTCCAGCGGGACTGTCTCGAACGGCTCGACGCGACTCGGTCACCGGACACCGTATTCGACTGTCTCCAGGACGCGATCAAGCGCCTCCACGCTGGAACGGTGCCGGTCGAGCAGCTCGTCGAACGGAATCGTGTCTCCAAGCCGCTGGAAGGGTACACGCAGAACACGCAGAACGTGGCGGCGCTGAAGCGGGCTCGGGACCAGGACCTCGCTATCCACCCGGGACAGGACATCGAGTGCGTGGTCGTCGACGACGAGAAGAGTTCGCGAGAGCGAGTCGCGTTGGCCCACGAAGAGATAGAGTCCTACGATGCGTCGTACTACGAGACGGAACTCGTCAGAGCTGTCGAGAGTGTGCTGTCACCGCTTGGCTGGGATCGGACGGAGATTCGACGCGAGATCGCGGAAACTCGGGAAACGGACTTGGCCGCCTTCACCGAGATTAAGAGAAGTTAACCAACACTATCGAGGTATCGGGAGGTTTGTTGGTTAATGCTGAGTGGAGACACGGAACGGACCCGGAGAGAATACTTCGCCCACACACCCCTCGTCCAGAGTGAAAACCAATCAAGAGAGTGGGGTGAGGTCCACGGGAAACGGAGGTTCTCGTGGGAGAAGCTCAGCAAGAATCACGGTTAGACTGCCTGAGAAGGGAGAAAACGGAAGAAATGGAACATCAAACACGAGCAGCGGTTCGAAACCACCCGGACGAATGCCGTCTTCGTCCTCTTCCCTGTGCTGAATGCACTTGGAGAGTGGTAGGAGGTAGGTAGTAATAAAACTTCTAGGTAATACTATGAAGATTGGTATGTTTAGAGGATCTTCGACTGTGTAACGACTGCTGTTCGAGAGATACTCGTCTCACGTCTTGTGATTTCGGTACTTCCCACTCGACTCGTCGTGTGGTTTCCGCCGGGTCAACCGAGGTACTCTCGTAGCGTTTCACTCTGGACGAGGGGTGTGGGAGTTCGATTCCATCGTCCGCGTATTATGAGACGTTGAAGGAACAATCGTCATTCTGACTATTTGCCAACCAGTGAACCGGCATCAAAGCCGAAATCGGGATTGGTATCTCCCGATCTCCCTCATCAATCGGAATCAAGATACTCGATCCCGACAGTTCCGATTGTACCCTGCTTTGCTTCGGCTGGAGATCTGACCTGCGTCTTCACTCTTGATTGGGGGTGCCGACGAACGCTCGTCACCATCACTCGAAGTTCACACTCCACTCCAGCTCGTCACACCGGCGCTTTCACTCTGGACGAGGGGTGTCTGCCGTGCGTCAGACGCCCAGTGCCGATGTGTCTTCTCATAGAAATGATTGATTACCCGGTTCGGGAGATACACTCTGGACGGGGGGTGTCATCTCAACCAAGTACGCTGCTCCCGGATGGAGGGGTATTCACTCTTGACCAGGGGTGTGTCAAACCCGCTCCAGTCTGGCGTTTTCACTCTGGATTGGGGGTGCCGGTCTGCGTCGGTAACTCTCGCTCCGAGTCCGATTTCACTCGGGACCGGCTCGACCCTTTGTGAGGATGATACGCCTGCGACAAAACATCAGAAGACGACCATAGCCCGATTTACACTCTGGTCGAGGTAGCCAAATCATTAAGTAGGTCCCATCCGCGATGTCTGATATTGATGGCTGAGGAACCGTCCCAACTCTCTGACTTCGACGGCCGCTACGAGGATCCCGCTGACGATCCCCTCTTTGACTTTGATGAAGACGACCCCGACCGAGCCAACATTTTCGCTCGCAAGGAGCTGCTGAAGGTTGGCCACGTCCCTGAAAGCGGCCGTATCGTCGGCCGGGATGGCGAGATCAAGGCCGTTGCTGCTGAACTCAGACCGATCGTTCGTGGCGATCCGCCCAACAACGTGATTATTTACGGCAAAACGGGAACCGGGAAGTCGCTCGTTGCCCGTCACGTCACCGAACGAGCCCGGCGAGCCGCGGAGTCGAACGGTGTGTCCGTCGGCACGGTCTACGTCGACTGCGCGCAGCACAACACACAGACACGCGTCGCGAGGACGGTGACTCGTTCACTCAACGAGACGGACGAGACTGACTTCGATATTCCACGCGCAGGGATTGGTAGCGGTGAATACTACGACTATCTTTGGGAGATTCTGGATAGTGCTTACGAGTCAGTCATCATCATTCTCGACGAGGTGGACCGACTCGATGACGATGATATTCTTATGCAGCTCTCGCGGGCTCGCGAATCAGGGAAAGCGGATTGCCACCTGGGCGTCATCGCAGTCAGCAACAAGATCGAGTATCGCGACCAGCTGAACGAACGCGTCAAGTCCAGTCTTCGCGAGGAGGAGTTCGTCTTCCAACCCTACGACGCGAATCAACTGCGCGAGATTATGAAGCACCGACGGGACGCGTTCCACGATGGCGTTCTCTCTGATGATGTGATTCCGCTGACGGCGGCTCTAGCCGCTCAAGAACACGGTGACGCCAGAAAGGCAATCGAAATTCTTCGTCACGCCGGCGAACTAGCCGAGCGAGAAAACGTCGATACAGTCGTCGAGGAACACGTTCGCGATGCCCAGGAGTGGGCTGAAATCGATCGCTTCGAGGAGCTTCTCCGTGGATCGACGACACAGGTCAAATTTATCCTCTATTCGCTCGCGCTGCTCACCGAAGAGAATCCGAACGAGGACGGGTTTTCGACCAACCGGATTTACGAACGGTATCAGGCGACGACAGAGAAGGCTGACGCGAAGACTCTCAGCGAACACCGCGTCTACGAGCTATTGAAAGAGCAAGCATTCCTCGGCGTCGTTGAATCAACCCGGACCGGGGGTGGCCGGGGTGAAGGCAGTTATCTCGAACATCGGTTGGTTCAGGACACGGGTATCGTGTTGAAATCTGTCCTTCGGGACAGCCGGTTGGAAGACTTGGCCTAGCCCTCGGTTCGGTCGCTCGCCACACCCCTGGTCACGAGTGTATCTCTCGACACGTCGGGCACGTGGAGTGGGTGTGTATCTGCTTCGGCTACTCGTCTGGGCTAACTGGACTCTTGTACTTCGACTTCACTTTGTCACCTTCCCGCCACTGCCAGTAGTAGTAGCGGTTGTCGTTGATCTCCTTGATCGTGATCGTGGCCTTCGACGGGACGTCGTCCGGAAGGTCGTCCGGCCGCTCGTCGATCTCGTCGTCCTCCGATTCCTCCTCGAGGCGGGCTTCGCGAGCTTTGTGCTCTGCCAGCTCCTCGGCATAATGTGTGACGTGCTGGAGCTGATCTGGCGAGTAGCCGTTGAGTGTGTTGACGATATCTGTCGGGAGTTCCGCCGGCGGCGTCGGTGGCTCGTAGGACATAAGCGGTCGCCTCGTGTTAACCAACAGAGCCCGTATCGGCATAGATTTGTTGGTTAACAGGATATCGTCTCCTCACGGGCTAAAGAGTGCGAATAGCAAACTATTCAGAAATAGACCGTGCCGTTAGACGCCGTCTGGACGAGGGGCGTTTTCGTACTTGACCATCTTCTCGGGCTTGTCGGAAATGGTGTCGTAGATCTGCTGGAGCGTCTCCTCAGCAGCGAGTAGGTTGTGCTCCTCTAGGAACTCCCGACCTTCCTCCGTGAGGCCGTAGAACTTCCAGGGGTAGCCCTGCCGGCGCTGGTCGTCGTCCAGGGCGACCTCCGTGACGATACCGGCGTCGATGAGTTTCTGGATATGCTTGTAGACGGTGGCATCGCTCACGCTGGGGTTGAGCTCCTCGAGTTCGTACATCGAGGGGAGCTGGTCGGGGTGCTGGAGGATGTTGTTGATCAGCGCGAACCGCGTCTGTTGGGTGACGAAGTGGACGAGTTCGCGGGATTCCATCCCCTCAGCCGTCCCCAGGTCGGTGCTCATACGACATGATACACGGCCTGGCGGCAAGTAGTTTACCCTTGAGTAAACCACCCTGGACTAAACCACATCTGACTAAGCTGGTGATTTACTCCGTAAATCATATCGCACGACGCTGAGAGAGGTGAAATATGTCCGACGAGGAGCCGCCCGTCCCTGAAGAAGTCCTCACGAGTGCGAAGGACCAACTCGACGACGAGGAGATTTCGCTGGCGGACAACGAGGAGATCCTCCACGCCCTGAGCGAACTGACTCCCGTCTACGAGAACGACCGGTCATACTTCGTCCTGGGTAACTACGACCGGGAGCCGATTCGGCGGCTGAACCTCGTGGTCGACCGGCTCAACCGCCGGCAGGACACCTACGCCTTCCGGATGGTCGACATCCGTGGGGAGTGGGACAACAGCATCCAGAAATTCTGCCTGATTGCCGACATCGTCACCTACCTCGTTGGCATCGCCGAGAAGGAACCGAGTGACTTCCTCGTCGAGCAGGGCCTCCTCGTCGGCACGACGGAGTTTTTCGAGAAAAGCCACGTCCTCAAGCGGGTGTATGAGGACGAAGAACACTCCTTCGGCTGGATGCAGGACGGCGTCTTCGAGCTGTTCGACCAGGAGGAACGCCTCTATCGCTGGCAGACCGAGGGGGAGCTCGTCGACGTGACAGAAGACCTCCCGTGACGGCCGTAGAGTCGCGACTATCTGTGTTAACCAACGTGAGTGATGAACGGGATGGCCCGTTGGTTAATCGGGATCAATCCGCATCAGTCGGGAGCCGGCCGTCTGGGCGGGGCACGCGGCCACGCTTGATTTCGTGATCGACGCGACGCAGGTGCTTGCAGCCGCCCTCGGGTGAGCGCTGCAGCCAGTCGGGACAGGTACACGATTCGTCGATGACGTCGACTTCGTACCGGTTCCCGGACGCAGACTGCACCTCGTAGCGGCCACCTTTCGAGAGGAGCGAGACGTCCATCGCTTCGGCGACGGCACGCTTCGTGCGGGGCTCGAGATCGTCCTGTGACTCTGCGTTCTCGTCGACGACCAGTCGGTCGCGAACGTCGCCCGTTCGACCCCCGTCCGGAGCGACGGCTTCCGCAGGGCCACTGAGCCGCTCGTGGAGCACTTCCTCCACCGGATGGCCTTCCGGCCACAGGTAGTGGACCTCGCGGCGCTCGCGATGGTCGTAGGAACCGCACGTAGCTGCGCTCCCAGTCCAGACGCGCCAGGCACCGAGCGCGGCCATCACGTCGACGATGTCACGGGGAACCGTCTGGTGGTCGTCCGGGAAGAACACCCGGAAGCGGGTACACGCCTCCTGCGGCGGGACGGTCTCCCACCAGTCTTCGCTGGAGCCCCAGCTGTCGTACATCGCGTCGTCGCTCCCGTAGCCGACGGTCACGCCGTCGATCGGCGTCCAGTCTGCTGGGAGGTGGTCCGACTCGCCTTCGAGCACCCGAAGAACGGCGTATCGGAGGTACTCGTGGGCTTGGTTGTCTGCCGTTCGAGCGACTTGGTCGTGTTGCTTGGCAACGTGCTCGGCTTCCTCGAGGACCGTCGTGAGATTGGGTTCAGTCATCATTCGACGGAGGTCTGAATGCGCCTCCGTCCCTCCGAGGGCGCAGAAAAACTCCCAGTAGCTGATGGACTGGCTTTCACTCAGAATGACTGTTTATAGACACGGTGAATGCAGTGTTCGCGTAGGCGGTGCTATTTACAGATATGGGGACGCTACACTAGGTATGGTTGCCACGTACTCAATACTGTCACTACTGATCATCTTCGCGCTGTCGTTGTTGATTGTACGTACCGGCTCGATTGCGCTGGAGATGACGGGCCTTTCACCAGATGTGGCCTCCTTCCAAGCCACGTCTGCGTTCTCTGGAGCCGGATATACGACCGAAGAGGCAGAACAGGCTATCACCACCGTCGGCCGGCGAAAAACCGTGAAGGCGCTCATTCGGCTCGGCAGTATTGGACTGCTCGGTGCGATTTCGTCACTTATCCTTTCGTTCACGCGAACTGGTGGCGACGACCTGTTGAACTTGCTGTATATACTCGGTGGCGCCGGTGTGATCATTCTGTTCGCACGAAGTCGGTGGTTCAACCGCCTCGTGACGCCGCTAATTGAGTGGGCGCTGAGTGAGACGACAGAGTTGGAGATCTCGGATTACGCCCAGTTACTCGGACTGCAACGCGAATATCGTGTGGCGGAGGTGGAAATCAGCGCGGGTGATTGGCTGGCAGGGGAGTCGATTTCGGAGCTGGATTTACCACGCGAAGGGGTGTTGATACTCGGCATCCGTCGTGATGATTCATATATTGGTGCGCCACAACCAGATACGGAGACGAAACCGGACGACACGCTCGTCCTCTATGGGAAACAAGACCGTCTCAAAGAATTGTCAGACCGGCTCAGTGGTGATGCTGAGGCTCGGGAAGATGCTGTTGAAGACCACGAGGAAACGCTTGAAGAGCAAAAACAACTCATTGAACAATAATAGGAACCACACCCCGATTTTGACCTCCTGATCAGGACGTACAATTGACTGAAAGAACGGCGACATCACATTTGGATTAACCAACAATACAAAACCACGCATCCTTCTGTTGGTTAACCGAATGGACGAGGGAGTCATTCCTCGAGGAGGTCGATGAGCTCTTCTGCTGTAGAACTGATCCGTCCGAGCCGCTCGCGAACGACCTCGGGATCGTCCGACTCCCACGCAGCGAGGTAGAACGCCGACCCACTAGTGTCGAGCCCGCAGTACCGCCCGACGACGTACGCGACGGCTTCGGCCTCGACTTCGCGTTTCGCCCGCTCGGTGTCGTCGTCGACGTCGAAGTGGAGCAGAGCGTGGGCATACTCGTGAATTAGCGTCCGCGCGAGGTCGGCCTCGTTCTCCCGATCACGCACCTCGACGAGCGGCTGAACGTCGACGAGGCTCAGCTGCTCGCAGATGCCTTTCGCCTCGCCGTGGGTCCACTCCTCGGCTGGAACGATCCGCACCGTCACGCCGAGGTCGTCAGCGGCGACAGTCAACTGTTCGACGAGGTCGCCGGCGTCCCCGGTCGCTTCAGTGTCTAGGTCGGGAAGCGGCTCGCCTTCGGTCTGGGAGACGTCGAACACCGGCGCGGGCTTGAACCCCACCAGGCCCTCGGACCACTCCTCGGGTGGCGTCTCGTCGTACTCACAGTCACTGTCCTCGTGGTAGCTCGGCGAGTTCTCGCACTCCGGGCACTGCGTGGTGATGATCGGCGCCCAGATCCAGATGGCCGACTCGCCCTCCGTGACGTGGCGGTCGAACTCTTCCTGCCACGTACGGTAGCCCGCAACCCGGCTCGCCTCGGGACACTGCCGCTTGATAAGGAGCGTGTTCCGGTAGGAGTAGTCGTGGAAGCGACTCTGGACGTCGAGCCACTCCTGGAACTCTTCGCTGGCCTGCGCGTCGTCGACGCCGACGACGAGGTCGTTGATCCACTGTTCGATAGTGCTGTTCATCTCGTCGGATCGCGTGTCGGTCTGGTCGAAGGAGACCGACGAGTCTCTGGTCGTAGACATCGTGTTCACCGAATCAAATTCACGGCGACTGCATCTGTTCAGACCGCGCCGCACCCCTCAGGGGCGTTCAAAAAACCGCTCTGTCGGTCAGCGGAGCTCGTGGCGTTCGTCCGCGAAGCCGACCGTGACGAGGTACTCAAGGAACTCGTCGAACCGCTCGACGTCACTGGGCGTGTCGGTCGCAAGATGACGCGCCCATTCGATGGCCCACTGGAAGGCGGGATCCGTGCCGCCCTTGCCGTGAATGTACCACCATCGGGCTGCTTTCAGCACGACCAGCGGATTCGTCGGCGGCTGCTCACCGGCGAGCCCACGGGTGATGGATTCGATTTCGTCGGGCACGTCGGCGGAATCGACCTCTGCTGATTGCGTGTTGTCGATATCGACGGGAATATCGTCGATCGAGACGTTGTCGGGACTCTGTTGTTGACTCACTAGAAGTCACCTCGGAGAGCTTTCGAAGGAGCCCTCGCCCTCTCTGGGGGCACGAAAAACAGGTCGCGAAGTCACGTCGGCGGGAGGTAGACGCTCTGTTCGCCGGCGTGCTTTTTTGAACTAGATTGGTTCCGTTGGAATCCTCAGAAGTAACCGTTTCTATTGCGTTGCGGACAGTACAGGGGACTCACGTATCGGTTAGTACAGCGTGTGAACAGAGTGTTCCGATTACCAGAGTACCCACACTAGTAGATTTTTTGTCGGTAAGGTGTTATACCCTGTTATGCCCTCTACCCGTCGGAGCATTCTAATTGGAAGTAGCGTAGCTATTGGGGCCATTGCGGGCTGTCAAAGCGTTAATCTCGGGGACCCCCGGGAAATTGATCTGACTCTCCGCAATTATACTGACAAGGAACAACCACTCCGACTTGAACTCCTTCGCGAAGACAAAACCGAGCTGGGTGAAGCGTCCGTACTTGATACCGAATACACTGTTCCAGCTCCGGGAGAAGGTGACGACTCTGCGGGAACCATACGCGAAACAGATGTAGTGCCTGAAAGACGATACATCGTTCGAGTCCTACTTAAAAACGGAAGGCACGAACAGTTCCATTCTCATTATTATCCCGACGGCTCAACCGATGATGAGATAGATATTAGCATCTATCGAGACGAAACGACGGAGAATTTGTTCGTTGACTTCCGCGCGATCTCTTAGTCTGAGGTCTCATTCGTTGAGTTCGCAAGCCCGATATTACGGTTGATTCAGCCGCGTAACCCCGTAAGTATTAACCGTAGATCGGTCAGTACAGGGAGCCTATCAAGTAATTCGTCGAACTGTAGTTCCGATGCCAAAGCCGAGCGTCCCCACGATCGCCGCGGCAACTACGCTTCCGACGGTGGCATATCCGATGAGCCACAGTAGTCCCGGTTTGCCCATAGTTAACGCGATACCACCGTAGTTTAGGATGACTCCAGCGACCCCGGCGAACACGAGCAACCAACTCACTCCGATTCCCCCATTGGAGTACGCTTGGAACGCAACGAAACCCGTGAGCAGAACGGCGTACCCCTGCCACCACAGCACCGAATCAAGCAAGCGAACGTCCGCTATTCTTACCACCGCAAAGTAGAGGAGCGACGCAACAAAGAGGATTCCAGCGCCGATACTCCACTGTCTTGTTCGTTTTCGATCCTCACCCAGTAGGAGGGTTAGAGTGTCAACGGGAACCATACACAGTCCGCGTTTTACGCCTTGAAAACTAAGAAATTACGATGTGACTGATTCGCAAGCGCAATCTTGCGGTTGATTCAGCCGCACAATCCCAGAAGCATCGACCATAGGTCGTTCAGTACAGGGTAATCACGAATCGTTCAGTACAAGAGATTCAATAATACCTCAGCACTTGCTTTACGGGACAACATTCAACAACAGTTACCTCTATTGTAAATTATATATGAACCGAATGGCCCTCCTCGGTATCGGTTTACTCGTTGTCGGAGTTAGTATCTCCTTCGCACTATTGATGTCATTCCCCAGTATGATGTTCGGGGGTTGTACGGATGTCGGCGTTCCAGAGGGCGAGGGACAGGGAGTGGACATAATCGGTGTGGAGGATGGCAATCTCCTGTACACACCCGATGGGGCGAACGAATGTAGTATTCCACTTCCAGCGATCCTCACTCCGATCGGAGTTATCGCTGTCGGAGCCGGATTAGTCCTATCTCCGAAGGTGACAGGGAACTAAACGTTGAACTACACAAAGTAGGGGGCTCACGGATCGGTTATTACGCAACTCTCATCCACCGGCTGTTTCAAATGAGAATATGTCTGAAGAAGGGGATTTCAACAGATCCTTATATTTCTATTTTTCCTCAGATACGACACTTGATTGGCTCGGGCCAAATCGCCGTAAAGCAAACGCAACAGTAGATGATACAATCCCTATTGGGACGCCATACAACATTGCTCCCCCCACGCCGGTTAAAAGTCCATAGTCAGGTTGAGGGTGATTAAGCGAGATGACACTATACAGGGCAAAGCCGCTTATGACGATCACGGCGACGGCGAGACTCACGAGTATTCCGTCGTTGCGATATGTGTGTATCCCTGCCAGAATAATCGCTGATACCGTGACTCCAAGCGGGCTCATAAGCAAACCAAATGAGTTTCCCATACCGGAATTTCCAACAAGATAGAGTTGACCGAAGAACACGGCCATGAGAATGACCGAGTAGCCGAGATACCGAAGCGATAGGTTCAACGACTTCCCGAGAAGAAGCGATTCTAGCCGTGAGTCCATACACTGTGCTGACTCACTGGTCATATAAGCTTTTCACCGAGAAGGCTTGCGGGAAACTTGAAATGGAAACTTAGCCGGTTGTTAGAAGCCCCCAAGGCATATATCGAATCCGATGATTTCGTACGTAATGACTGATTTCACAGGATATCTGCTAGGCATAAGAGATAAGATCGTTAAAAAACGAGGCGGGCAGGTCAGCTATGTCATTCTGTCTGCTATTGGTGTAATCTTGTTTGCGTTAACATTCAGATCAGTTAACTTCAACGCGTCCTCAATAGTTACATTGTTCCCGTTTCTGGTCAGCTTAGCTTTCCTTTCCTACGGATTATCTGGTTTTGTACCAGCCAAGAACAAGAATACAATATTATTGCTGCGTTCAGGTGTTGTGGTTATAGCCATTGCCGCGATTGGCTTCGTTACATTATTTGTCCTATTTGCGCTTGGGAATACTCCTTGAGTTAGATTTGGTGCCTAGTGCTTCACAGTCAGCTTTCAGTTCCCAGTCACCGTGATGGCATATTCGTAGTCACGTGAGTTCCGATCGCCGATCGTTTCCCTAACGCTGAAACCGTATTCGTAAGTGCCGGTCTCGGCATCAGGATCAACTTGAACCGGCACATCTACCGTCACACGTGTACAGTCATCCCATATCCATATTGGCGGGCACGAGTCCAGTTGAGCATCTATCGCTGGTGAGGTGTTGACATCCCCAAATCTGACTGGCGCATCCGTACCGCATGAATACAACCGTGAGTCGAACGAGAACCCCGTAATGCCGTCTACCTGTATCTCGAAGGATGCCGAGTCGCCCGGTGTGAGTTCCAATTCCTCCACTTGGACATTCGGTGGCCAGGTATTCTCTCCCGAACAAGACGGACCGCTCCCGAGGCATCCGCCCAAAGCTACGGATGTTGTGGGTACGGTTCCGGCGAGGAATTGGCGTCTTTTCATTGGTTCAGAATGACTTAACTGAGAATAAGTGTTTTCGGGTGAAATATAATTCCAAAACAAACAGGTACTCTATGACCGCGTTCAATAAGCAAGTGCGATCTTGCGGGTGATTCAGGCGCGCAACCCCGCGGAAGTATCGACCGTAGATCGGTCAGTACAGGTGGTGCAATTACCAACGACGCCCAGCTCAACTGAATCACCGGAACAAGGACAAGTAGTCAAAAAGCCTATTATCACTACTATGTGGTTTCAGGTATGTCCTTGAAGCGGCGAGTCATTCTCTTGGGCGGTGCGGCAACGGTCGGATTCGGGGCTCTTGGTTACTATGGGATAACGAGGTGCGACGAGGTCGCCTGTTTTTCTTTTGAGTTTCAAGGTGCTGACCATGTGGCTAATAGATTAGATGTTCAGCATACGGGTGGCCAGGAGAGCCTACAAGCGGGTGATGTGTACTTCCGCGAGGTTGTTGTTGATTGGGAGTCCCGAGAGACAGACACCATCGCATGGTCTGAGTTAGATGATGAGATGGAGCCAAGCGACACAATTGATGGCGATGAAATACGGCTCCAACTCTTGTGGGAAACGAACGTTGTGGAAATCCTGTGGCGGCAGGAGGGTGGGGAGACACTCATCGGAGCATGGGTTGACGAAGACGACGATGCTAGATAGGCAGCCCCCATCGACCGGCTGTTTCAGGTGATAATATGTTTGAAGGGTGAGATTCCAACAGAGCCTGCGTTAACCAACATTGGGTGGATTGAGCATTGATTGTTGGCTAACTCCGACTATCATTTCTTATCCTCACGTAGCTCTTCAGCCTTCCACTTGAGCCGGCGCAGGATCTGTGTCCGATTCTGGTGGGCGTTCTCATAGGCAACACACTCTTGGAGGGTTTCCATATCGGGAATCGTCGCAATACCGGCCTTGACCAATCGGTAATTCGGAGCTTCAAGACGCTTCTCAGGTGGAAATTCGTCGTCGCTCCCGTCGCTAATCGTGGACTGTTCCATCTCGGTACACCTCCACCTCTCTAGGGCGAGAAAAACAGAACAGACGACTACATCACCGACGCGGCGTCAGGCCATCGCCTCTTGGAACCGCTCACGAAGCGCGTCCTCACGCTCCTCGAACTGCTTGACTTTCTCCTGCAGATCGTTGCTAACGCGCTCGATGCTCGCCAGCGCTCGTTCGCCCGCCAGCGATGCCTGAGACCCGTCGTCGCCGTCCGCCTTTAGCTGCTGCTCGTAGGCCTCCTCGACGCGCTCGATCGTGCCTTCCGGGTTGAACAGAATGTCGTTGGCGATCCGGACGTACTGATCGAGGGACGTCCCTTCTTTCCCCTGGAAGAAGTGGGTGAGCGCGTACGTCGCGCCGGAATGGAGCGTCCACATGTCGATCTCGAAGGGAGACGCCGTATTGGCTTCCGCATCGCCGGCGGCGCGCTCGGCCAGGTAGTCCGGAAACCCCAGCAGGGTGTAGAACTCCGTGACGGTGAACGGGAGCTCCGAGAAATCGAGGTCGATGTCCTGGGCGTCACGGATGAACTCGAAGAGGTCGTCGGCGACGAGTTCGACCTGTGCGAGGAGTTCTTCCCACCAGGTGCGGAAGTTCCGCACGTCGCCGACGTGTTTGATGATCTCTTTGTCGGTGAGCGAGCGCATCGTGTTCGAGCAGTAGCCATCCTGGGCGAACCCCTCCACGTAGACGGCGTGCTCGCCGAAGAAGTCGTAGCCCGACGTGACGCCCATCGTAATCGGGTCCGACCGACCGGGAAGGCGCACCTCGAGGCCATCGAACATGATGTCCATGTGGACCTCGCCGCCGCCCCGGTAGCGCCGAATCTCGCCGAACATCACCTCGCCCAGCGGGGTCCCGTCGATGGTCTCCTCACGGAGGACCTCCTCTAGCGGCCCGTAGACGTCGACCGGGTTGATGATCGAGTACGAGTCAGTCGGGATGTGGAAGAGGGAATCCGTTTCAGCCTCCCCTTCGGTTGCCTGCTCCTGAGCTCGACTCGGCTCAACGAGCGCGTTGAAGCGCTCCGTTTCGACCCACTCGTCGGTGTACGGATTCTGGTACGCCACGGTCGTCTCGACGGCCTGGGGGAGCTCACGGATCGCCTCGGCGAACGTCACGGTGTCTGCACTCCCGCGACGCTGTCGGTACCACTCGGGCAGTTCGGTGTCGGTACGCCCATCGACGCCAGCGAAGATGGTTCTGGACTCTGGATCTTTCATCTCAGTCACCTCACTTGAGGAATCCTCGTCGACGTGCGACTGCATCGTCTCGCGCCCTGCGCCCCTCTCCCGGGCGCAAAAACAACACCACGTTAACCAACGCCCGTCTCTGAATGGCGGGGAGTGTTGGTTAATCCAGATCCAGTCCACGGCTCGGATCAGATGTCGGAACTACTCAGATTCGTCTCTCCGTACCCGGACCTGCTCAGGATTTGGAACCCAGGGGTGTGCTTCCCAGCAATGCCGAGCGTGACTATGCGGTGAGTCGAACTCTCTACTACAGGATCCACACTCGTAGGTGGCATCGGGCCACGGCTCGATGACGAACATCGCTGTCACCGTCGTCGCCACCGGCTCGGGGGCCTCGCTCCGCGTAACGTACCTGTAGCCGAGAACCGTCCGTTGCCCCATCGCTGTTCGGGCGATCTCGGTTGGCTTGTCCTCGGGGAGATACACCCAGCGAACGAAGTCGTCGACCGATTTCTTGGCTGAGGGCTGGAGGATGAACCATCGCTCGTGGTCATCTCGGAACAGGTAGCGTTCGGTCCCCCTGTTTTGGAGGTATATTGGGTCACCCCTGCCCGGGACGAGCCGTAGTCCGAGCGACGGCGATACCGGTTTCAACAGCTGGTCGACGACCGATGGGTCGTCATCTGTCCGGCTGTCCGAATCAGCCTCCGCTACGAATTCATCGAGACTGGCATTCACGGGGACCACCTCCCGAGTGAGGCCTGTTCTCGGTCGGACTCAGCTGGAACTTCGCAGAGAAACCGCCACTTTGGCTGCTCTCGGATCTGCTTATCGGGGCGATTTCCCGCTTGGCCGGGGTCCGTTTTACCGGCACAGTGCCAGCCCTTGTCTCTGAGCGCTTTGATCATCGAGCCGTCGAAGTCGGCTCGCACGAACGTCAGCAGGAGCCGAACGCCTCGTCGCCGACCGTGCCGACGCACGAATCGTTCCATCGACCGGGCGAGGGCGGCAGAGGCGAGATTGGGGAAATCGACGCCGATGCAAATCCGTGCTGCCTCAACGATTTCGTCGCCCTCGAATCGCGTCCCGTCGTACTCCAGTGAGCGAATCAGCGGATAGCGCCACGTAATCGCACCTAGTAGCTGGTCTTGGTAACAGAGTCCGTGATGGACGAGATTCGTCCGGGGGACATCGTCCATATAGGAGTGATGTGCTTCGTAGATCGCGCCGGCGACATGGCGCGGGATCGATTCGATATGGACGCGCTCTGCGAACCGCAAACCGAGCGGCGCCGTGACCGGCTGCCCCTCCCGATGGATGGGACACGAGCACCCCTCGGGGGTAGGCGTATACTGGAAGCCGGTACTCCGTATTTGGTCTAGAGAGTGAGTTTCGGTCACGAGTCGGTGTCGTCGGTGCGCTCCTGTCGGTCGTTGTATCGCTCCAGTTCGCGCCCGATTTTCTCGAGCGCCTCGACACCACGTTCGAGGAGCTGGTGGGTGGCTCGCGCCAGTCGAAGCGTCTCCATCAGTGCTCCCCCTCCGGGGGTTCGATGAGGTCGTTGCTCTCTTCGGCGAGTTCCTGGATTACCCGTTCTACGTCAGCATCCTCGGCAACCGTCCGATGTGCGAGCGGGGCAGGATATGCACGGTCGCCCTGGCTGCAGAGCACGACCAGCCACTCGTCGCGTCCATCCCCGAGTACGATGTAGTGGTCGCGATCAGCGCGCTGGAAGACCCGCCGGTCCGGGCGAGAGACGGCTCGCCAGTTCTCGGGGAGCGTCGGTGACGGCCGTCCACCGTCGGCGAGCGCGACGACGTCTTCGGTAAGGGTCGCCATCGCGGCGTCGATCTCCTCGCCGGGGAGGTGCCAGCACGCCGCGGCACCGTCGCACTCCAGCTGCGAAACCACCTGATTCCGGAACGCGATGTAGTGCTCACGGGCGAACTGCTCATCGTCGTAGTAGTCGAGGAGGAGCGCGCACGCGAGCTGGGCGGGCCCGCTACCACTATACCCCCACTCGAACCCGCTTGGACTGTGGTTGACGAGGTCCAGACTGCGCTCGAGGGAGAGTCGCCGATGCTCCGAGAGGTTCAGGACGACGGCTTGGCCGTCGACGCGGAAGCCGACGTATTCGACTGCGTCTCGGTGAGCCTGACCTGGCGATGCGACTGGAACCGATTCCGAACTGGCCATAGGTACATTCCCGTTCATCGTTGCTCGCGGGCGGTTCGGTGACCCCCGCACCCCTATCAGGGGTTCAACAAACAGGTGAGCGCATACTGCTCGGCACCCACAGGGACTCATCTGGTTGAGGATGTACTATACTTGTTCGACCAGTAGTAGATGAGCGGAACGCCAAGAGCGGTCGGCCACAACCACGCGGCGATTCCCAGCATCGGCGTGAGATTGACTGCTGATACGGCACTCACCGTCGCGATGAATGCGCCAATCATACGCTGAAGATGGCTTACCATCCAGTCGCCCGACTCGTCGGCTTGGAAGATGCGAATATCCAAGATTCCAAACGCCACGCCGATACCACCGAAGACCATCATCACGATTCCAAAGGATCTCCCACCGAGAACCCAGATGGCTCCCCACAGGCCGAGGCTGAAACACGCAAGAATGACGCACCCAGCAGCAACCCAGTCCAGTCTGTGAGCAGTATCCGGTGGGCGCTTTCGGGAGAGTGTCCGATAGCCCAACAACGCAAGATAGCCACTAAAAATGGCGACGAGTGTGAGAATACCACGGAACGAAGTTGGATGAATCCCGACGCGGACGACCACCGTCACAACGACGACACCCATCGAGACAAGAAACGCCTTCCCGGCTTGTCGGTGTCGCCACCCACCTTTACTCGTCACTAACGCGCCGACGCCAGCGAGGACAGCAACCGTCCCCGCAACGATGTGCAGCCAGAGAGACCACGTTTCGAGTGTTGCCATATTCGTGTGAGAAATCCCCGGGAAGGTCCAAGGGAGGGGAATAGCTCATCGTTTCTCGGTTGGATGGTCCGGTGGTGTGTGCTGATATACCGTCTCCTGGTCGGTGAACTCGAAGCGAGCACCACCGGAGGTGCTCTCTCGGATCGAGACGTCCCAACCGTGGGCGTCCGCAATCCGTTCGACGATGGCGAGGCCGAATCCGGTTCCACCAGCAGCGGTCGAATAGCCAGACTCGAATACGGTTGACCACTCATCTTCGGGAATTCCCGGTCCATCATCCGCCACATAGAATCCGCTTTCGAGGGCACCAACAGTCACCGTCACATCCCTCCCTCCGTGTTCGATAGCGTTTCGAAACAGGTTCTCGAAGAGTTCACGCAGCCGCGAGCGGTCGGCCTCGAGAGTGGGGAGCGAGTCGTCGACGCTGAGCGATGCGTCATGTGTATCAACCGAGTCCCACGCCTCCGTCACGAGTCTCTCCAGCCGGACGGACTCCGTCTCCCCGATCGTTCGCCCTTCGCGAGCCAGCGTCAGCATATCGTCGATGAGTTCAGTCATCTTGGTGAGGGCCCGAATCGCGGCCTCGAGATGTTCATTTTCACCGTCTTGCTCCTCTGCAGCCAGACGAACACGGCCATCAGCGACGTTCAGCGGATTCCGGAGGTCGTGTGATACCACACTCGCGAACTCGTCCAGTCGGTCCCGTTCAGCACGGAGTTCGTCTTCAACTGCAACCCGTTCAAGTGCGGTCTCAACGTGAGAAAGCAACAGATCGATAATCTGCTGGTCGCGGTCGTCGAACGCCTCCGGTGCGACCGAAAATGCCTGTACGACGCCGTATTCTCCAACAGGGGCACTCAGTAACGAACGATATTCGTCACCATCTGAGTTCGTCCCTTCGCTTTCTTGTGTACGCTCGTCAGGGATCGACGGGGCCGGCGGCGAAAAGTCGGGGGATTGAGACTGGTTGGACGAGTCAGTCGATACCCCGCGGATGTGGGTCAGATCGTCGACGACCAGTATCGTTCCCGTCGAGTAGCTATGCCCGGCATAGCCAGCATCGACAGGCATCGGTCCACACTCCTCAAGTGCTGTGTTGCCCGAACTTGCTTGAGGAACAAAATACTCGTTCTCGACCGCCGAAATTCTAACCTCGTCACAGTCAAGGACATCAATAGCTCCAGACACCGCGAGTTCGTAGACTCGCTCTGTGGAGTGAGCTGCTGCGAGCTCTTGGGCGACTGAGTGGAGCCGTTCGAGGCGAGTGGATTGGGTCCGGAGTCGGTCTTCGGCCCGTTTCCGAGCAGTGATATCGTGGAGGAGAATTGTGTAGCCGTTGTCGTTTCCCGGGACCTCCTCGATGGGGGATACCGTCACCTCGAATACGCTGTCTCCATCATCAGTACTAATCGTGAGTTCACGACGGGCAGAAGCGGCGGGGAGATCAGCTACGATTGATTCAAGTTCAGGAATGTGATCCGTTACTGGCGTTCCGATAACCGTCTTTCGTGGCTCGCCGAGCAGGAAGCCAGCACTCGCATTCATATCGACGAGCCGGCAATCGGAGTCCAGTACGAGGACGATCTCGTTCATCGCATCGAACGCGGTGTCGCGAGCGACCGGTGTCACGTCCATCCATTTGAATCGCGCCAGACTGATGCCGCCTGCGAAGGCAGTAACGATGTTCGAAAGCGCGGCGATATTGAGGCCGGGGAGCGGATTGTTGCCGGTGACATAGAGAATGCCTGCGATTCCGGGAACTAATGCGAAGATAAAGAGGACGCTAATCTGCCATCTGAACACGCCTCGGGTATGGACGAATGTACTGGCGAGGAGCCCGAGCGTTACTAATAGGAGTCCATCGGCGTAGACCAGGTACAACCAAAACGCAGGCCCGTACGTTGGGTCGAAAATAGCAAGTGAGTCAATCATCGTGAGCTGAAAACTCTGATAGACGAGATGGTGGCTCTCATTCGTTACCAGCAAAAGAAGGAACCCTACAGCAAACGCTCCGAGGGGACCAAACACACGAGGTGTGAACCAGCTGTCTCGACCAGTGTACCAGAGGACGTATCCGAACCAGATGAGCGGTAAGAGGACCACGCCGATAAATTCGAACTGAACCCAGAAGATCTTCTGTGACAGAGTGGTCGACGAGAGCTGTAACGCATAGGCGAAAACCCATTCTGCGCCGGTTAGCATCAATAGCGAGCCCAAGATAGTTCCCCGAGATTGCTGGCCACGACCAAGCCACCACAAATACAGGGCAAACCCCGAGAGAAGGGCTCCCGACGCCACCAATGGGAGCGTATAGGGGGTTTGTTGCCAGGCCATCTCAGTGAGTACTCCGTTCCCCTCTAAGTCGAGAGGGTGGGGATAAAACACTACTCCATCGTTATCCAAATCGATCGTCCAACAGCCTCATCTTTCCGTGTTACTGCGTTGGTGCCGTTATAAGAGATGGCCTGAGTCGGTCCGAGGACGGAGGTAAGTGCGATGGAGTATCCACGATCCACAGCCGCTATTCCGTTCCTGGGTGGCGAGTCGGGGATTTTTCCGTAGATAGTGGGATCGGAGTTGTGAGTTAAATTTGCTGAAGTCACGAAGTTCTACGAGCACTTTCCCTGTGGGCCGTTCATCGAGTACGTCGTTAAGATGCCTTCGTGAAAACTCGGTCTCAGCCGCGAGTTTCTCCGGTGTGGCTGATGCCCGGCACTCAGCTCGTCAAGAATTGGGAATCCTGTCTTCGTAATAATCTGGGTCGATCTAATCCCTATTCGTACGACTACGATTATGATTTTACTTCACGACTGCTTCGTCACGAACCAGCTCTGCAAGGGCGTCCTCCAGCGATCCTTGGAATTGCCAGTTCGCCCGCTCGAAAGCCTCGTCGGTCGGGCCGTCCCAGCGGGGGAACTCGGAGTGGTCGCTCACCTTGATCCGCCACTCGGTCGGCTCGTCAAATTTGGTCTCCGTCGGGAGTTCCACAATGTAGAGGTACTCCTCGTCGCCATGAATGCCGTCAGCTGGATCCTCGACGCCGTGGCCAAGCAGGAACAGTGGCTGATCGAGGTGCTCCATGTTGGACGGCTCAAGGAGATCCGCTGGCTGAGCCGCGTCGATCGTTCGCTCTGGGTCGCCATCCAGATAGAGGCTGACCGTCGAGAGCTTGTCGAGGAATACGAACGTCGCTGCCGTGTAGCCCGGTCCTCGCTCAGCGTGGGTCGCATCGAGAAGCTCTTTCAGCTGTGTGAGATCCCGGAGGACGCTCCCCGGGCAGCCATCTGAATGCCTGTACACCTGCGCGACGCGGTCGGCACTGCCATCTGTCTCACCGGTCTGTTCGACTCGTTGTACGAATCGGAGTTGACTCCGTGTCGACATTGATACTCGCCGACGCGTGTGCGCCGGCACCCATCGCCGGCGCAGGAACAACACCACGCAGTCGCTGCGGGGCTGCATTCCGCTACGCCAGGTGCGACACCTCTGATGGTTCTTCGATGTCGTCGAACTCGCCACGCTCCACAGGTTCCCAGTCCTCACCCGGCTCTGGACTCCACCAGTCGACCTTGTAGGCGCCCGGTGCGCCGAGGGTCTTCACGCGGGCCGACCCATCAGGCAGGTCGCGGCGCAGTTTCTCGTCGACGTGGAGGTTCCAGGTCGTGGTTGTATCGAAGCAGGCGAGCACGGCTTCCTCGTAGCCGCGTGTTTCTCGGGATTCCTGGAGTTCGA
Organism: Halorubrum trapanicum; assembly: GCF_002355655.1. Classification (NCBI taxonomy): domain Archaea; kingdom Methanobacteriati; phylum Methanobacteriota; class Halobacteria; order Halobacteriales; family Haloferacaceae; genus Halorubrum; species Halorubrum trapanicum. Next base: position 55,306 of record NZ_AP017570.1, read on the forward strand.
CCTGGGTGTTGCAGTTCTTGCAGAACACCCCCTCGAAGGGGATGTGAGTGAAGACCTCCTGCCCGCAGACGGGACACCAGAGGAACTCGAACAGTGCCTCGCTGTGTCGGTCAAGTACTTCGAGACTCATTGGTTGACTCACCCGGTCGTACCGGGCCACCACCTCGTGCCCGGCCGAAAAACAGCGCCCACCGCTCACTCACTCACCGTTCGGCGCCATAGACGATGCGTGAGGGGGCTTCGTACCCACAGTCGGGGCAGTCATACCACCGCTGGACTTTCGCCCCGTCTGCCGCCTTCTCGCCGACGCGAACGTCGTTGTTCGGACACTCCGGGCAGCTGAGGTCCGGTGCGGGCCGCTCCCGGAGCTCGTCACGGAACGATGTCGCATCCTTCGTCTCGTACCCCCGCGACCACACCGGATAGCCGTCGACGAGGATTGCCCCACGCCATTTGTACCGGTAGGAGTCCGGGGCTCGATGCAGGACGGCTCGCGCACCGGTCTCGGTGTTCCGATACGCGAGTGTCGGCGAGCGGCTCTCGCGTCGCCAGTTGGTGATCCTGGGCATTATTCAGAAGTGGACGTCAGCGGGTACGATCCAGAGCTCCTCACTCTCCTCGAGGAGTCGGTCCAACTGTCCACGGTGGCGAATGCCGGTTCCGTGTTCGGTGTACAGGAAGATCGTCGGGCCGTCGTACGCACCGACCTTGTGGAAGGCGTGCCGGGCGAGGTCCTCGTCGCGCATGATCTCCTCGTCGGAGAGCTCGTCGATGGCCTCCTTCACCCGATCGAGATTACGCTCGAACTCTTCCTTCGTCGCCTCCCAGCCACGCTCGAGGAGATCCTGGCCGTCATCAGAATCGACGGGGGCTGCAGTCGGGAGCTCACCCCATCGTGCCTTCCCCGCAACGGACGTGTCCTCCTCATCGAACGTGACGTAGTAGTCGAAGACGGCGCCGGCGTGTGGGTCCGCGCCGACCAGGCGGTCGAACACCGTCTTTCCGGTGGCCAGCGCGTCGTCGTGCGTCGATGCCTCTACCAGTGCGTAAATCACCATGTGCATCTCGAACACCTCGTAACGCCGACGCACCGGATGTGGTTGCTCGCTCCAGCTGCGCCGGCACCCATCGCCGGCGCTCGAAAAACATCTCCAAAAGAGGTGCTCACTGGCTATCGTTCTAATACCAGATAGGAGGACGGGCAACTCAGTGGGCCCAAGTTATGACAGGAACTATTACTTGTCCACCAACATCTACTTCATAAACAGCTCACTATGGGTACTTTCTCCTCTATTCGGTCTATTCCATTTTCTGAATTCCTCATCTTTGGTCGATCCGAGACTAAGATTTTTGCCATCGTAGCTAGCGAGACAGTCTTCTTGGGGGCCACTTTCTTCGTCGCCAAGCCTCCGTTCCTACCGATCCCCTTCAGTGACAGTGCAGCACTCCTTATAACAGGGCTTCTCACCGTTGTCCTCGCCGCTGCACTCTATGTCCTGCTTTCAGGCCTCGGATACCAGACCTACTCAGCCAAGTTCCACAGCCCCGTCCATATCCTCAAATGCTGGGCAGCACACCTCGCTTTCTCAACCGTCGTCATCTACATCGGCTACCTGCTCCTCGTCTACCCGTACACCGGAAGCATTGTCCTCCAGCCAGTCGACATCGGTATCGGAGCCGTATTCTCAACCGGTTACGCCATCTCGATAGCTGGGATCATCTACGGCGAGGATTATTTCTCCGACAACCCCAACACGAAACCGGAAGACATCGACCAGTTCCTCACAGCAGCAGAAGACCTCAAAGAAAAACCGGAGCCAGAGATCGTCGACGAACCCGGCCAGCTGATCCAGGCAGGTGACTCACTTCTTACAGGCCTCCAGACATCCAACCTGGAAGGAACCGGAGACCTCGCTTCAGACCTACAGGACTGGCTGGAGACGTTCAAGCAACGGGAACTGCAGGGGCAGAAAAAGATGGTAGGCGACCTCCCCAACAGCGATGCCCAGTTCTCCGTATGGGAGGACCGGTACAATGCTTTCCAAGACCTCGAAGAAGAGCTTAGGGAAATGGATAACTCGGCTTCACGTAGGGTAGTATTATCTGTCAGGGGTAAATAATCGTAGCATAACATGGAAAAGTACGCTGAAGACCGGGAATTTGGGCCTCCGGATAAGAAACCTCACAACGAGGGAATCTGCCTATTCAGCGACTCCAAAAGCTGCTACGGAGACGATCTAGAATCTATCCTAAACGAGATCACTCCCAAGATATCAGGCTACGAGGAGACTATCGTCGCAGATCCTCATGGAGAAGGCCTTGACTTGATGCGGGACGACCCTGTAGAGGCAGAAACAACGATCCTCAAGAGCAGTCTCTGGCTTGTCCACCACGAATGCATCATAGAAGACGGTCTCAAGGACGACTTCAGACGTGCGATAAACGCCACACCTCCTCGAACCCATGTCTGCATCCTGATCGATGCCCCGGAATCAGAGCATGAAGAGATCGAGGAAGACCTCGATGAGGTGACGGACAGTCAGAATGTCTTCACGGTCAAATCGAAGCCTGTCCTCAGGAACAGTATCAGGCAGTACCTCGATATGAGCGCGAATCCGAAGAGAGGAAAAGAGGAGGTCATTGAATGGAACAACAACGTCTGTGATCTAATCGATGCAAGGAGCTGACCCCGGATGGTGAACGAAACACTCGCCCTGAAACGAATCGGAGAATGGGCGGACTTGTCCGGCGAAGAGTTCCATCTCTACCTGGATATCGCTGCGGATGTGCAAAGCGAGAAATTAGACGAACAGGAAGGTTCGGAGCGGCTTTCTGGAGAGCAGTATTTCGATTTCCTGAACGAACAGGTTCTACCTGATGAGCGTGTTATCGACGAGCTTGAGCTAGCAGGTCTTTCCGAAGAGAAACTGCAGAGATTCCGGGACGGCCAAGTGCCGATTCTGGAGATGTACTCGGAACAGTACAAACTTGACTACGGCTTGGATCAGGTTGCGGACTTCGTGATGATGCTGAAGTTCGTCCGGGATTATATGAAGCTGACCGGGGAGGACAGTGTTGCGCCTCGGAACCGGCTTCAGTATCTGCTGTACTTGGTGAACCTCGAGCTGTCAAAGGAGGATACTCTTCCAAACAGGTCGAATCGGACGACTCTCGGCAACCTGGAGCACACCGGTTACCGATACAACTTTTCGAAGGGAAGCGGCCCGTATTCCCAGAAACTGTACCGGGACAAGAACCGGCTTTTCGCCCAGTCTCTGCTTCATGAAGAGGTGATGGAGGAGCGGGTTTCGGAGGGTGATGAACCCTATGAGATCTCGTTAGGAGAGAACGGTGAACGGTTGATAGCCAAGTACGGAAAGAAGCTGGATAACCTTGACAGTGTCTTACTGAAAGAATGGGATCTCCAGCAGAGAGACGTGATTAGGGAGTACGGTACGAAATCGATGGAGGAGCTCAAGGAACTGGTCAGGTCCATGCCCCAGTTCCAGGCCACCCCGAAGAACGAGGAATTGTTGAAGGCACGTCAACGGGACTTCGATGAGCCCGTGGATCCGATTCAGGAGTTGATGCTGAATGTCTAGTGAAGACCAGATCATCAAGGACATCTTGAACGAGGTAGAGAACAAGCCCAAGTTCACCGAAGAGGACAAAGAGGAATGCCGCCAGCTCCTTGAAAACCACTATAAGGACGTTTCTCTCGACGAGGAACTGCTCCATCTTGATAAGGCATCGGTACAGGATTTCGAGGCAGTAGAGAACAAGGAGATTCCCTTCGGGGAGCAGGGAACGGTGTTGTATGGGGAGAATCTGACGGGGAAAACCAGTTTCATAGAGGCCTTAGAATACAATCTGATCGGGCTCCCTGATAGCGATCCGAAGAGTTCAGAGTTCGAGCTAACGAACTTGATTAGCAACGGGAAGTCCACCGCTCACACCAACACGTACTGGAACGTCAACGGAGACAAGTACAAGATCTACCGCACACTGAAGTGGGAGGGCAATTCGCTTACCGGCTACCCTCGTGTTACGAAGTCTCCTGAAGAGGGCGGTGAGGAGGAAGACCGGCGAGATAGTCAGGCCAAGGTTTCCGATCTTCTCGGGATTCTGCCGTTAGAAGAGCGTCTCAGTGAACGCAGATGGGATCTCTATCGTATCATGGGACTCTTCTTCATCACCTCCAAGGACTGGCGGCTGTTCATGGACTGGAACAAGGCCTCCGACATGCTGGACATCCTCTTCCGGGTGAATCTTACGAACGTCATCAACGCCAGCGAGAACCGGATGGAGGAACAGTACAGTGTCTCCGAGGAAGCCAGGCAGGCCTCGATGTACGTTGAGGACCGTAGGAAAGAACTCAAGCAGGAAAGGAGAGAACTCGATGACCTGGAGAATGAACGAGATCGGATTAGTGCGAAACTGACCGATAAGCAGGATCAGTTAGAGTCAGTTCGCCATGCTCTCCGGGAAGAGACTGAGGAAGGTGTTGACACCGACGAGCTTCAATCCCAGAAGAGTTCCTTGGAGTCTAAAGAGGCTAATCTCCAGCGGCAGCTCACGGACAAGGTCAATGAGTTAGCGAAAGTTCGCCGCCTCATCAACCGGTACGAAGATACAGATCTGAAGGAGGATATGGACGTTGTCGGGGACGAGGTCCGGAATCTGATGAGCGTCCCTGAGAAGTGCCCTATCTGTACTAACAAGGTAGAGAGCGAGGACCGTGCCCGTCTTCTGGAAGACCATCACTGTCCTCTGTGTCGCAAGGAAGTGCCCGATAAGCGGTTGCGGGTCGAGAAGGAGCACCAAGCTGAAGAATCTATTACGGCGATCCAGGAGAAGCAGCAGGAGCGATTAGAGGATCTGGAAGATCAAAAAGAGGATATCCAGTTCGAGATCCAGTCACTGGAAGAACGGATTGAGGCCACGAACGAGCAAATTGAACAGTTGGAGGAGACGCTTGAGGAGGGTGAGGTTGCTGATCTTATTGATGAGCGTGAGGAGCTTGACCGAGAGGTCAGAGAACGGAAGGAGAAACTGACGACGATCCAGGCCGAGATCGATACGAAGGAAGATCGGATAGAGGAGTTGGAGGAAGAGGTCGAGGAGCTGGAAATGCTGTACGAGGAGTACGAGCAGAATAATCGGAAGCGGCAGATGCTTTCCAGTTTCAATACGATCGTCCAGAGAAAACGGGACCAAGAGCAGCGGAGGCTGAAGAACAAGTTGTCCGATGTAATGCTTGAGTTGACGGACTACTTCACTGATGGAACGTTCAGTGATGTCGACGACGTTGTGTTTCAGGACAAGGGGAGGTACACTTACGAGGTCCACCTGGAGGACGGCACTGTTCTTGATTCAACTGATCCTCAGGGAAGTACGTCGGAGGTTGTGCTTCACGCTCTCTTGTTCCACACAGCAATTTTGAAAGAGCTGAGCCAGTCAGATCGGAATCTGCCTCTTCGGCTGTTCGTTATTGACTCTGCCTTCGGGAAGGAGCAGGACAAGTACAATACGAGGGCGATAGCGAACTTCCTAAGCGAGCTTTCGAATATCTTGTCGGATTACCAGGTCATCATTTCAATGGCGGAGATCGGTATTGACACGAGTCCTTTCGAGGAGAATTACCGGTTTGAGCGGTTCGACTAATTTGCTTCATCGGCTTCTTTAACGGTGATGGTTAGATCGCCCGACGCGTAGTCGGCCTCGAAGTCGACGGTGAACGCGTTTGACTCGTAGGCAGCGTGGTAGGCGCGGTGCCGTTCGAGCGAGCCAGTCGCCTTGAAGTGGAAGAACGCGGCCGCCGTGTAGGGCTTGCTTTGGGTTTCGACCTGCGACTCGACGGATGCGGGGAGCGCGATTTGGGGCGTCTCCGTGTCGATACTCGCAGCGAACTCCTTCGCTTCCTCGACGGTTGCTTGCGAATGTGCCGGTGTCTCGCCGGTGAGCACGTTCACCGGGGTTTCCGTCTCGTCGGTGAACAGGACGTCTTCGAAGGTGTGTGTCCCGAGGATCGCCTCGGGATCCAACTCACAGTCGTGAAACGGGTCGTCGTCTGATGTCATCGAATCACGAGCCTATGGCGGGGCTCACCCATTCCGACCCCTGAAAAACAGCAGCTGCCACGAAGCAGATCGAACTAGGTGTGGTTCAGGCTCGCCTTCTCGAAGGGTGACTCTCCGGTCGGAATGAGCAGCTCCTGTCGGTCTCCAACTCGCTCGGACAGCTTCCGTTTCAGGTACTGTCTCGCCGTCGACGGTGTGAAGACGCCCTTGTCGAGCATATCGCCGACGACGTCTTTGAGGGCCGCGAACTGGCCCTACAGGTGGCCGTCGCCGACCGGCTCGCCGTCGTACCAGCGCACCGTCGCGAGCGCGCCGTTCCCGACCGTCTCTCCCTGTTCGACCGTCTCCGAGTCGTACTGGAGTCCGAACCACAGCGTCCGATAGGCGGTTACCTCGAACGTCGTCGACACCACGAAGAACGCCTCGTGGTGGAGGTAGTCGAGATAGTCAGCGACGATCTCGTCGAGGGTGAGCCCGGTGGCGCGGGGCTTCGGCTCGACGACCGTCGACGGTCGATCCTCGCCAGCGAGGTAGCCGTCGACCGCATCTGCCTCGAGGCCATCGGCAAGCTCTGCGAGGAGCTGTTTCGCCCACTTGGAGTCAGTGTCGTCGCCACCGAACGGCGACTCAGCCGAGATTCGGTGCTTGAGCTTCAGGTTCGCTGCGCCCCAATGGCTGTAGTGGAGCGTGTACTGTCCGTCTGTGCGTTCATACGCAACGAGTGCGCGGTGTCCCATCGAGCAATCACCTCACGGGGCGACCGCGACTGGACCGCCCCGCACCCCTCCCGGGGACGAACAACGCTACTCGTCGATCGGGTCGGGGGAACTGAGGTCCGCGTGGAGGACTTCGCCGTCGTGAACGACGTACCGCTTGGCCAGGACTGGGAAGCGGCATTTGGTGAACCCCGCCGTCTGGATATCGAACTTTTCGTTGGCTTCGAGGTGGTCGGCGAGTTCTCGCAGGAATTCGTGGGTCACGATCCCGCCTTCGTAGTCGGGCAGGCCGTTCTCCCGCGCCTCGTACACCTCGAAGTCGTCGTACCCCCAGATGGTGAGCTCTCCGTCTTCGGTCACCTCCCAGTCGAGCGTCCCGAAGCAGTAGCTCTCACAGAGCTCGCGGACTGCCTGCGGATCCGATACGATCGCGCCAGTCGACGTCGTCGCAGCTTGTAGTGTCGCCATGTCTGGACTTCACGGGGTCGCCCCCGCACCCCTGTCGGGGGCGATAAACCGACGCGAGAGTTGCCTCCCTGGTCGTGGCCGGGGACTCCAGTTAGGAATCTGCGTGGGCGTCCGCCCCGGCTCCGTCGCCCGGCCGCGTGAGAAGGCTCACCTCTTCCAGGAGGTCTCTCGCGGTCTCGACTCGCTCTCGATCCGCGTCGTCCAATCGGTCGACGTCGAGTCGGTTGAGATTGCTGAGTATACGATGCATCCGGTAGCCCTGTTTGAACTCTTGCTCCATCGGAAGCGCCTCACCGCTCGCCGGCGCGGAAAGACACCCCATCGCGACTGGCGTCGGGCTTGCAGGAGCTCGCTGCCTTAACCAACGACCCTCGACGCTACTCGCAGGGTGTTGGTTAATCGACGCCCAGCACTGGCGCTACTCGAGACTGGGTCCGTAGCGAGCCGAGCCACACACCCGACACTCCCAGATCGGTTGTCCCGTCCACGCCTCATCCGGGACCGACTCGTGGGTCTTGAACCGATGGTCGGTCGCCCGTCCACAGGTTTGACAGTCGAGTTCCTGCGTCGTCGGTACCGACGACTCTTGCCGATCAGCTGCAGCTTCGCCAGTAGATTCGGTCAGCGCCATCGCTGGAACCAGCCACACCGCGTCGACGGCGTCGTCGAGGACCGCGTCGAGTCGCGACGCGCCGCGGATGCCGTCCCCACGCTGGTCGTATAGCCGCGTCGGGGCCTGTTCCTGACGCTCCGACGCTTCCTGCCCGTGCCACCCAGTCCGGTCACGGGCGGCACTGAGAAGCCGCTCTCCCTCCTCTGACGACACCTGTACCGCGTCGGGGAGTGAGGGCCATTGCTCGGCCAGCTGGCGCGCCGGTGCCTCGTCGAGATCGTAGATGAGCGTGTAGTCGTCGACGGCCGGCTCCGCCTCGTTGGCGGAGAGGAGGTTCGCCGCGGCGCCGCCCTTCGCCACGGCGCCGTAGAACGTGGTCGACTCGACGACCAGGTGGACGATGCCGAGGCACGTCGTCGACGCTGTCTCGTTCGTGCTGGTCGCGTCACTTCCGAGATGGTTGGTGAGACAGAACCGGCATTTCGTCTGGCCGTCTGGGACTGACGCCCCACACGACTGGCACTCGCCGTCGGTTACCGTCGGCGCATCGGGGTAGCCACCAGAGCTCGTCGCGGCGCGTTGCCGCCGGGGGGCACCCTCACAGCCGTCGTCCAGCCTCGTGTCCGGAATGTGGGACGCCTCGCCAGTCGCCCGTAGTTCCTCGAAATCAGAATATCGGTTGTGCATCAGTTGGCTCGCAGGTTCTGTCGGTATAGCATTTCAACGTCCGGACGCCCTCGCTCGCAATAGCCTCTCGAGGCTCCGTTGAAACTCTTTCAGTTAGATATGAATCGTGGTGAAACAGTTGTTCAGTAGTTCGTACTTCGTTGGCTCTGTTGAAACCTTATTAGTTCGACACTATCCGAGGTGAAACAGCCGGTAAGTGGGGTTGCGCAATTACCGAAAACCGCCGATTAGCAACGACCGCTTTCGTCGACATTCTACTCGCAGATATTGCCTGCCATATTGACATTTAGTTAATATACTTCGAGAGAGAAAGATGGGGACTCACCGACAGTACCGCTCCGATGAGGTGCCGTTCGGCGTCATCGTCACTTGGAGTCCGACGAGGTCTCCGTTCCCACAAGAGATGGTATACATCCACAGGACTCGGTTTTGCCGGGAAACGATGACTAGAACCGTCCAGCCAGTCTCGAACTCGCCTATGTTACTGCGGACTGATTCCCCGGGCTGAAGTGTCTCCTCGGAATGGATAAACGAAATATTCGATGGCACCTCTACTGCGGACACGGTCGAACTGTTTTCGCCCGGACGGGAAAATCCATATGTCGATGACCCTTGACTCGGTGAGATTGAACTGACCTCACCGGTTTCCTCCCGGACAATTACTTCGTTATTGTTTAGTGTTCTTTCCGCGACTACAACGCGAAAGTCATACGATTGACCCGCCGCATTCGTGAGGTTGACCGAGACCGGTCCTTCCTGCCCTTGGTCGCCAAAGGGCGCCCCTGAGAGACAACCTGCTAAGAGAACGACACTGAACAGTGCCACTGTCAAAATAATCCATCGCCTGCTTAACGTCAATCGTCTTGATGTTGGGATGACACCATTTAGTCTGAAGAAAGTAATAAAGTTTGCTCGGATCAGCGGTATTTCTCATGACTGGCTCTGTAAACCCTATTTTTCAGATACACTTCAGCCAGCAACAACTGGTCACTGAACACCCTGCACTTACCGCTGACCGACTCTTTGCTCTTCTCGGTCTCCGATCTCGAATCGGCCGCCCGGTAGGTGTGCGCATCACTCAGAGCGTTGCGAACACTACCAACCAATTCTATTACAGGTCTCTCGATATCCGGTAGTAGACCATAGAGAGGTCCTCCGAGCCGTATAATTCACCCATCCTAAGGGGGCGATGATTGGATATTCATGTGACAGTCACCTATGTTCTCCCGATATTTGTCACCTTGAGAAACGAGGCGCTCCCGATCACGATACAGAGGATGCTTAGAGGCATGGAAACTAAATCCTCTAAGTAACAGTTTGAAATGATTCCGGGAGGAGGATTACAGAACACTAGACGTAGAATTGAACCTCCAGAGTTTCCGAATGCGAGGTTTACAAGTCCGAATAGAAAGATAACTACCGAAAGGAATTGGATGACTATCTTCTTCACATTTAATCATTTAAGTGCATAATTAAACTTCTTGTGTGATTCCGAATCAATTCGGAACCGAAGTCTATGTACAAAAAGAACAGGACACAATTATAGACCGATACGTCATCTGTATTTACCGCTGTCCGACTCTCCCACCTTCTCAGTCAACTCGATCTTGAAAACGGCCGCTAGGTAGAGCTGCGAATTAATCAATTACTCCAACGCCTCGGTGGTTGTGCCGATGGTCGGACTGACCCATAACCCAAGCACAGAGAGGATGACGCCGAGTGCCAACGACCCAAAAAATAACACAACAACCAAGGGCCGCACGACAAGCAGGTGGATGACTATGAGTCCTCCAGCAATGAGTATGGCACCGACAACGGAGCGTTGCCACCGGCGAATCTTCGCTCGTTTCTGCTCAGAAGACACATCTCTCAACGGAGCGGCCAAGAAGCCTACACGCCCAATGCCAAACAGTAGGGCCCCAAGGAGTACCAGAATCAAGCGTTCGCCCGTACTCCATTGACCTCCGGTGGTTTCGAAGATGAATACGAATGCTCCATAGATGATTGCCCCGACCAGCAGTCCTTCCCCAATGGTGAGCAACCTCTGAGCATGGCGAGATTTGGCAGATTCTTCCGGCCTTGAAGGGTCAGTGACCCCCATAGTATCAGAAAGGAGTTACATCGACAAAAATAAACGGTATATCGTACCTCTGTACTTACCGATCATCTCCATTTCTGTCACGGGCTGAGGATTTCCACAGAGCCACCTCGTCATAAATCGACTCTACAGATACGTTTCCTGAGACTCCAAGAGTTCAACCGCCTCTGCAAAGGCCACGTTCTCCTGAGCGTTCTCGATTTTCACCTGGACTCTATCACCGACTTCCACATCTTCTACGATCACGACATACCCGTTATCGAGCTTGGCGATTCCATCACCCTGATCACCGATGGACTCGATTTCGACCACTCGTTCTTCGCCTTCCTCAACAGGGGGTGAATCACTGGATTCAGTCTGACGGCCATCACCTGTCTTGGAGTGGCCGACGAGTCCGATCCGGTATGTTCTCCCCTTGTGAATTTCCCCGACTTCGACTTCACGTTTCGGTACTTCGACTACGTAGCTTCCGTCCTGTTCTTCGATTTCCGCTGTGTAGACAGTAAATAGCTGGTCAGGAATTTCCATAGCTGTTCTGTAAGGTTTAGCCGGTCGGCATCTTCGTAGAACTTGACGGCTTACGATAAAACTACTTCGACGACCTCGCTACCATCTATACCTACCGCAAAGCTATTCATCTGTATTTATCGATCTGACCAACTACCCAGTCAGGGATAGAGAATTTCAACAGAGCCCTCTCGATTATACGAGAGAGTACAAACATATGGGAGTACGGTGCGAACACTGTCGTAAGAGGTGCCAAGCATGTCCGAATCCCCGCGAGATGGGGCCCAGTCGTGGACTGTGTCGATGAGTGCCCGCGACCGTATTCGAGCGGTCGTCGAGACGATTCGCGAACCGCGATCGGTCAACTGGATTAGCGAACAGGCCGACGCTGCCTGGAGTACGACCAACGAGGAACTCCAGGATCTCGTCGACCAGGGCCAGCTGCGTCGCGTCGAGGCCGGCGAAACCACGCGCTATCAGCCGGACTACACGCGCCAGCTCTTCGAGGAAATCCGCACGATCATCGAGGAGAACACGCGCGAGGAACTGCGGTACGAACTGGCCGCGATTACCGAAGAGATCGAGGAGTGGCAGGCGACCTACGATGTCGAGACGTGGGAAGATCTCGAACAGTCGCTCGCCGACAGCGACCTGGCAAGTGCCGAGCTCCGCGAGCGCCGCGACGTGATCACGCGGTGGGAGGTGAATCTGGAAGACCGTCGCCTCATCAAGCACGCGTTGGCGCTCTACTCGGATGTCGAAACCGTTGGTGAGCAGATGATGGACGTGGCTGACCGAACAATGCGCTAATGTCGCTTACGGCGGGTTTGAGGCGCTATTCAGCTGCTCTATGTCGTCGTCCTCGTACACTGCACGCCACATCGTGTGGACGGCACGAGTGACGAGTGAGACCTCGGTCACCTCGAGACAGGACGGTTCGGCGGCCGTCGTCGCGGCCTCGGGCGGAGGGTGGAAATGAATCTCGGGAGAGTGTGCATTTGGGTGGCGATCGAAGCGCCAGTTGACGCCGTCACTATCGACGTAGTGGAACGAATACATCCCTAGTTCGCTCCACTGGATATCGAGCCGGGCGCTGTCGGCGCCGCCGAGCCCATCGCTAAGAGTGATCTGCAGTTCCGTGGGGGCGACAACATCATCGTACGACGTTGTGTCGACGAGCGGCTCGAGTTCGAGCCAAAGGTCACGAATCCGCTGGAGCGCCGGAAGGTAGATCGGCCCGAACTCGCCGGCGCGGTCGTCGTCGGTCATACGGCGAGCTGGTGGCTGGCCTCGTCGTAGGCGAGTGCAGCTTGGGCAACGGCGAGATTCTGCCGCGTCGTACGCCACGCGCTGAGATCGTCCCAGCCCTCCGTCTCGTCGGCGTCGAGCTGCTGAGCAAGTTCTTCCGGTGACACCACGTCATAGCGGTCCTCGTAGCGCCGGATTTCGGCCTTCATCTCCTTGATACTGTCAAGCAACTCCGACCGAGTGACTTCCTCGCGCAGCTCGCGGATTCGGGACATCAAAATTCGGTCGCTGTTTCGCTTGTACAGCGTTGTTTGGCCATCCTGTTCCGTCTCGGCAAACCCGGTGTTCACGAGCGTCTTGCAGTGTCGACGTGCCGTCGGCTCGCTCACGAGGGCACGGCCGGCAATCTTGGCGGCCGACTGCCCGTCGTGGGTTTGTTCGACGATTTCGTACACCCGCTCGAACGGCGTGGTCTCCTCTTTCCAGTCCGCTTTGACTTGCTCGTTGACGTCCTCCCACGTTTCGGTCATACTGGGTGCTATGCGCGCTATGAACAAATAGTTTCCTGAGAAAACTATACACCGTCGATGCTTGTGCAGCAGCGTTGTCAGGCTATCTGCTCCTCTAACGTCTCGTGGTGCGTCCGGACAGTCGTTGGCGTGACGTTCCCTGTCTCCGCGACGTCGCTTTGCGTCACCCACTGCTCCAGTTCTTGCCCGGCTTTGTAGAGACAGGCCGCCGCGAACCCGGCCGGATGGACGCCCGTCGTGACGCCGCGCTCCTCGGCCTGTTCCGCGAGGGCTCGGGCCCGCTGTCGGATCTCGTCCGGACACTCGAGGTCCGAGGCGAGTCGCGGCACGAACATGCTGGGGGAGACGGGCTCAGCGGGGAGGCCAAGCTCTTCGTTCAGCGTTTTGTACGCGTTCGTGACCCGTGACTCCGCCACGCGGGCCATCTCGCTGACGTCGTCCACTAACCGCGAGAGGCCGTTGCACCGGCAGGCCCCGTACACGCTGGCCGCGGCGATGCCCTCGATGGATCTGCCACGAAGCAGATCATCGTTCTGGGCGCTCCGGAAGAGCTGACACGCCTGGTCGCGAATCGAATCGGAGAGCTCGAGCGCGCTCGCCAGCCGACGCACTTCGCCCAGGCCGTGGGCGAGATTCCGTTCCGCTTTCGACCGCCAGCGGCCCCGGGTCTGCTCACGGCGCATGCGCGCTAGTCGCCGTCGCTTCTGCCCGGAGATCTCGTTCCCCTTTGCGTCGGTACCGCGACCGATTTCCGTCGACAGGCCGCGGTCGTGGCGAGCCGCAGTGAGTGGGGCGCCTGTTCGTTCACACTCCTCGTCGTCGTACGCCCGCCACTCAGGCCCGTGATCGATACGCTGTTCGTCGATGACCAGGCCACAGTCCTCGCAGACCGTTTCGACCGCGTTCGTGGTGACCCGGCCGTCGCACTCAGGACACTGGTTCGCACTCGATTCCGGTCGGACGTCTTCGTCGAATCCGCTCTCGTAGATGTCTCTCGTTGCCATCGTTCTCACCGTGTTTCGGGAACCCGCCAGTTCGGCGCGCCCCTCACCCATTGGAGGGACGAAAGACTCTGTGTAGGGCTGCCGCATCTACTGAGGAATTTGGCGGAATTGAATTACGGTGCTGTAGCCCTCGAAATCATAATGTAGGGCACTATGAGTGCCGAGGACGCTTCTCTTACGTTAGAACCAGGCAAGGAATCTAGATAGTTCTCACGCCTTTTAAGTCCAAATTGAGAATTTAATGCCAGCAAGACTACCGAAATTCATGCCACCCTCTCTGAAAAATACCTAGTCATTTTAAATGTAGCATACGGAGGAGTGAATATCCAACTACATCATGGAAATCATTCCCTTCCTCTCTAATCTGCGTTCTAGTGTCTCAAGACGTTTAGATATCAATGTTCGCAGTCGTATAGCACCACTCTCGTTTTACCAGTACGGGAAAATTGGATTCTGGGCAGCTGTCGCAGTAATCGTGGTCAGTTCAATCGGAGTCACACTAGGTAAAATCGGGTTCTCCATTGACGCTCTTGCCATCCTTGTTCAAAACCCGTCAAGCGGGTTCTTTGGGTCATCACTAAATCTGATACTGAGCATCATCAGCCTGGTCTTCGTTGTCGTCATCTTCTTAGTACAGAATGCTAACCAGGAGTACTCTTCCAGGCTCTCAGGCGTTATACTACACGACAAATACTTCCTACGGACTATCGGGTTCATTCTAGCCGCTTCCATTTTCAACATTTCAGGGAGCTACTTCAGCTGGGGTCCACCACTTACAGTAATTGGATACGCGTTTTCGATATCGACAACCCTGCTCGTCGGATCCCTAATCGCATTCGCTGCATATTTCGTAGACGTCTCCAACATCATCGACTACATCGTAAAGGACTTGAAACAACAAATCTCTCAAGACAGAATTTACCGCCCAGCCTTCTTGGGTATTGCTCTTCAAGACGAGGACTACGTATCCAAACTCAACACAGACACACAACTCATTGTCAGCACCTGTATCCAAGCCATAGAGGAGAACCAAGAAAACGTGGTAGACACTTGTTTGAACGCTCTCTCGGAAATCGTCGAAAAATATCTTGAAGAAACAACACCATCAGAAGTCAACGACGACTTCCTAAACGAACTGAACGACCAGTTCCAATTCATCGGATCAGCTGCCTTCGACGACTATACCCGGCAAAAATACTCAGAAACCGTTGTTGAAACCGTCGGAGACATTGGCCTGGCCATCACCAACCACCGAGAACTAGGTTCACCCGGATCGAGATGGGCAAACCTCCTCAAATCCCTATTCCAAGACTCGCTCGAATTTGACCGCACCGCAGCAGCTCATATCGCATTAAGAAAACTCGGAGATATGAGTGTCACCGCAATCTCGAACGGAGACATGGATTCATACCGAGTCTACCAAGGAGAAGTCGACAAACTTGCTGTACTCTGTGCTTCAGCAAACCACAGCTATCTCGCCGGACTTCTCCAAAACGCTAACCTCCAATATCAGAAAATGTATGTCGCGTTCATCGACGCACTATGTACAGACGGATACGCGCCAGACATCGATGTGTCCACACTATTGGAAGACTTCGCAGACAGCTTCAACCAAGCAAAATCGAACTATGGACGATATTCAAAACAAGTACTATTCGCAGGTCTATTCGGACTTAACCCGTTCGCAGGAAGAGTAGGCGCACATCTCCAGCAACATCAAGACATAGACCCTGCCGAACAAAAATATATATCTGAATATCTCTCAGAACTAGTCAGCTTCCTCAGAAAAGTCAGTCTACAAAACCCAGAAGACAACCACACAGATATCTACAAAGGCTACACTCAATTCCTTTTCGTCCTACAAGAAACAGCACCCGTCGATAGCGATGCCAGACGAAATCTCCTAATTGATCTTAACGACAATTTCACCAGACTAATCGAAAAAGACTATCGACGCAGCCTCGAAGCCACAGAAAATCTTGATCACGGCATAAACCATCGAATAACCGACTTCTACGCACTCCTAATCTACTTCTATCGAGAAGACCCAGACGCATTAGCAACATTTCTTGACCCACTCGTCACCCTCTACATGGATCTGGTTGACGACCACCCCTCACCTGGAACAATCAACGAGCGGACCCTACACCAGCTTTACCAAGAACTCAAAATCTTCGGCGTATGGATTAGCCAATTCCACGATCTCAACGATATCAGCCCAGAATTAAAAGAAGCACTCACAGAAAATTTCCAAGATGTAGATACCAGCGGTAGACGTATCTACACGTCCTCATTACAAAGATACGATTATCCCACAAACACTTTCCATTATCGCGATGGTTGGTGGCTCCGACCAGATACGATCTGGACTAATGGCTTCCAAGATCGGATATGTAATACTCTGAACGGCGACGGAAGCCAGTACGAAGAGTTCCACAACGAATTACAAGACTTCGCGGAGGACACTAATTAAAAATCCGTCACTTATACAGGTACTGTCTAGTTGGCCTCCTCAGCAGGTTTTTTGTCGTACTCTCTGTGTCTCATTTGGTTCATGATGCCGCAGAATGGGCAGTCTACGAAATTGGACCCCACGTCACTGGTGTTGGGACTATATTCCTCGCGAATTGCCTGATTCTGTCGTCGATTAGTAGACTTCGATAGAAACAACCCTTCGTAGCTACCGCCGTATCGGTGGTAGCACAGTCTTGAAGACAAATAGGTTACTTCCCCTACTATGGGCAATTCGGGAAGTGGATTGAAGGAGCGGGTCAGAGGGTGTGTGGATGATTTCGTTGAAACCGTTCGTGAGGAGCAAGATTTCGTCCCTAAACTTCGAATTGCCGCAGGAGATCGGATGGACAGGAAAGAGAAGTTCATTGATGAGCCTTCCCGGATTATTACGTTCTATTCTTCACGCCAGCAGGAGTTCTTCGAAGAGACTGCAGAGTGGATGTATGAGACCGGAAACGGATTTGGTCTTAACGAGCCTGTTGACCCTGATGACGAAGACGTTCTATTTCTCGACGCACCGGAAGACTACAACCCCCCTGAAGATGCTAATCTATTCTCCTACGTTAACGCGCTTTTCAACTTCGCTGGCACAGTGATGGATTATTCGGGAGGCTACGTGGTCACGGATAGAGGGTTCGATCGAGCATACGAGGAACACTGGCTTCCGAAGTACGAGACTGGGCTGGAAACCTTCGAAATTATTATTCCACTTCACCTGTTTAATATTCCACAAGACGACGAGTCAGTTATCGATTTATCGCCAGAATTTGAACTCCGTCGAAGACGTCACAATTACTATCGAGTTGAATCACTTCGGATCTGCCCTATCACTGATTCAGAAAGACGGGGTGTCCATACATCCTCCGCAGGTGGAGGAGAACGGTTCAATCTCAATCCTGTTGACGCCTGTGATTATAAAATCCATGCGGAGATAGCGGCCCGAGAACCTGAAGCCACTCTCTATGATCCGGGGGAAGAAATCGGAGAGCGGTTAGCGACCGCACTGCGGCTTTTTGACCCCGACCCAGAAACAGGAGACTTGATCGTTGGCACATCCTTCCGGCAAGAACCTAATTGGCTTGAATTCAGAGAGGGAATCCCCGACTTCACAGTAATCGGAGACGCACACAAAGACCGAACGCAACCTCAAGAAGCATATCTACTGTATCCAGACTCCTCTGATGAATTCACTGATTTTTGGGGGCGCCACTGTCGACGAATCCGTCTTGATAGGGACGGTCAGTTCACGCGTTCAATTCAGCGTTTTAACGAGATCTGGTCGAAGCGATTTTACGAAGATCAGCTCCTTGACTGTCTGATCGGGCTTGAGGGACTTCTTCTTCAAGGAGTTGGATCCGGAGGCTCGATTACTTTCCGACTCAAACTACGTGGTGGCCAGATATTGTACGATAGGTTACCCTACAGACGGGAGTACATCCAGAAGTTCCTACAGGATATCTACTCACTTAGGGGAGATATTGTACACTAGAATCAGTATCTTGCCGATATTCTAGATCAAAATAGCCGTTTGAAGGTGTTAGACGAGAAGTTCGACCATCCGAAGGACGTAGTGGCTGAAGCGCGCCGTTTTATGGGTGCTTCTGTCGTCGCTTATATGGACGTGACTGAGCAGACAGGACTGAGTATCGACGAGATTGGCGAGCTGATGGATGATGCGGCCCTTGGTGTGGGCTCGTCTGAGTTATTCGGCTAACTTTTGGAATTGTATGGCGGGTGTTGAGCCACCACACCGTATTAGAATTCGATATTCTCATCATTTTGATCTTGGATTTTACATCTGTGATGCTGGATTCGTTCTGGGACCCCAACCTTCCCACAGATTGGACACTCCCGCAGGGGTGTCGGAGGCAGGTCGGTCCATGCGTCCAGCGCGGCGTCGAGCTGTACTTCCACGATCGGCGAGTCGGTCGTGCGGCGGGCTTCGCGGAGGTGAATGCGAAGCCGTTCACGGGCCGTGAGTGTCGTGTCGTCGGTCATAGTGGGACGGGATCGCTGGTGGCCCCGCCACCCATCGCGGGGGCGAGCAACACCACCGGGTGCGGTTAGCGAATATCGGGCTGGAGCGGGGCTAGCTGTTCCCAGAAGCGATGATGTACAGCACAGAGAGTGATAAGATTATCTAGCGCGTTCGCCGCCTCAGCGTCATATTGACCGTCCGCATCAACGAATTCACGCCGAGGTCTGATGTGGTGGATATGGAGGTCCTTTCCATAACGCGCGTGGTGTTCGGATTGATTGATCTCACACCCGGGCGTCTGGCAGCAGTAGTTGTCACGCTCAAGGACTCGTTGACGCTGTCGGCGCCACCGCGTCTGGCTCCACTTCTGTCGCTTCCACGCCACTCGCTCGTCTTGTGAGTCACCGTACCCCGCACGGCGTTTCGCCTGGCGCCACGATTCGAAACGGTCGTAGTAGGTTGCAACGTGATACTGCCCCTCCGAATTCATCTCCTCCACCGTCGGGGCATGGCCGAGTTCTGAAGCAAGCCGATTGATCTCAGCAAGGAGCTCCGGCTTGGGAATATTCTGCTTGCCAGCGGGTTCAAGGCCCGCTTCAAGTACCGCGTTGACCCACGATCCAAATCGATTCGCACAGGTCCGTTGTGAGTACGCACCCCGTTCATCCATCTCTGGAGCAGTCGGCACACGCCCGAGTTCACTAGCTAAGTTGCGGATCGCCTCTATCAAAGCCTCGTCTGGTATGCGGCTTTCCTGGGCTGGTTTCTGCCCGATCGAGCGGATAGCGTTACTCCACGAACCGAACTCGGTACAGTACGCTGATGCTGAATACGACCCGTCTGTCTCCATCTCGTCTCGCGTGGGTGACCGGCCCAGTTGCTTAGTGAGTCGTCGAAGCTCAGTCTTCAGTTCGTCACGCCCGATCGAGGTTTGGCCACCGAGGTGGCCACGATAGGCTGTAAGCGAGGCGAAGCTCTTACCGCACGTCTCGCATTCGTACTCCCCGTACCGGTGTACGGAGGCAACATGACCACCGAGAGCGCTAGCTCCATCGAACGTAGCACTACAGTAGTCGCATTCGTACATTTCTGTGTCACTCGCCGGCCTACTTGCGCCGGCACCCATAGCGGCGCCAGAAAAACTGTCCGAGAGGTTGTGGCTGCGCGCGCAGCGAAGCGAGCACGGAGCGGAGGGTGGGGCGGCGGGGTCAGGGCCGGTCCGGCACACAACAAAAAAGAGGCTGCTCCGTTCGGCTATTCGTCCCACCAGCGGCCGCGCTCCGGGAAATGAAGGGTCGACCAGCCAGTGACGGCTAGTGAGACGCGTCCTTCGTACCAATTTCTCGCTGCTCCGTGGATACGCACCCGTTCACCTTCTTCGACCCAAGGGGCATTTGATTTCTCCCAGATCGTCACCTTCGTTTGCCCGCTTTCGTCTGCGATCAGGCCAACTTGAGCGATGGCTGGAGAGTCACTATCCCAAAGCACCTCGATTTGTCCTTCGACACTCACTTCTTTGCGATCGACGTCCTCGAGGGCGTCGATGGGCACGGTGCCCCCCGGCGCCGTCTGTAACTCCTCGAACACCCGCACGACCGCACTCGCCATGTCCCGGCCGTCGACGACTGCGTCGGCCAGGCGTCGACTGATCGCCGCACGCGACCAGCCATCCAGCCGCGTCGTGAGTCGATCTGCTTCCGTGTTCACCGTCGCCAGTTCATCTTGGGTCAGCTCCATTCGGGGATCATCCCGTTCGGGGTCGGCCATCGGGTCCACGCTCGCGGCTCGCTGCTGGAACTTCCGCCGGCGCTTCGTGCTCCCTTGTGCGGCGACCTCCCGCGTGCGCTGCTCCCGGCCGTCCTGTGTTCCCAGCTCGGCCTGGGCACTGATGCGCTCCAGTTCGGCTTCCCGCGCCCGAATGCGCTCTTCCTGTTCGAGGGTGACACCGTGAATCCGATCCTTGCTCGTGTCCGCGATCCCGTCCGGGTGGTTCGCATCCACCTTCGCCTGCGTCTCCTGCTCGACTGCGGCCTCGAACTCCGGCGTCTCGTCGACGACCGGGAAGCCATCTTCATCGACCGCCTGACCGCCCGCTTTCTCGAATGCCTGTTCATCCACCGTAACGACCTTGCTACTAGAGCTGTTACTTGACATTGGAACTTCACCAAGTTCCGAAGGCGCTCACGCGCCGACACCGCGATGCTACCACATCGTGGTTTTCCGACGACAACGACCGACAGAACCATCTGCGCGCTCTCGCTCGCGCCTTCGCGAGCGCCCTCCCGGGCGCGAGCGAGAGCGCGCCTGCATGAGGTGACCCCAACCAGCACCGCGCGCCGACCCGCCCGGAGCGAGCGGCCAGCGCATTCCCCATTCGCCGCGACGCAACTACGTCCGTCGCGGTCGGCTTTGCCGAGGTCCGGAGGACCCGAACGGGTGAAGCGCTGGCGCCGAGGGCACATACACTTTAGCCCGGAACGGGCGCGGGCGGTGCGGAGAGCGCCCGCATGCCCGGAATGGTCGGTCGCGAGCGACGCGGAGGGCGGAATGCGGCGAGCGGTGCGAGCCGTAAACGCTTGATACTGGAGAAGATTGAGACGTTAGCGCCTGATCAAAGTCTGTTCAGCAAACCCCGATCCCGACTTCCGTTACTCAGGTTGAAATCGATATCCCGCGTAAATTACTATCACACCGAACAGTGCTGTAACGACGGCTTCAGAAGTGATGGTTGGGGGCATGCTTCACCAGCAGTACAGACCTGGAAGCTTGCGACAATCGTGCGTAGAGTAATAAACGCACCACCAAGTAGCAGTACTCCTCGAGCAACCCTATCGAAATAGGCAAGCCAGCGAGCTGTCTCGACGGTTTTACTGCTCATAGTGTGTCTGAATCACGGGATGACCAAATGTTTTGAGGTGAGGTCTTCGGGGTCGATCAACTGCGTAGTGATACGAAAAAGGGGCGACCAGCGGATCGACATCCACTCCGGAGCCCGGGGCACTGGAGTCACGTTGTCCTAACGCGTTGATACAGCGCAACAAAGAGTTCCACGACAGCAACGCCGGCGCCGATAGCTAACGCGACTTCTGGCCCTCGGAGGAGGTAACCGAGGGCGGCAGCACCCACCACACCGACGACAGAAAGGGCGATTCGAGTACGAAGTCGAGCGGAATCCGTGTTTGTTTGAGTCATAATTTATAGTACGCAAGGAGAAGGATAAGAGTTCAGTTACAGTACCCTGCGACAATACAGACGTACCCTGAACCAAGTCCACAGCCGACACGTGAAATCGCCTCGACGACCAACAGACAGCCCCCGGAACAGATCAGATAACCCCCGATAGTAGTAATTAGAGGCAGACACCGCACTAGACAGGTACTTTGGCTAAGGCGACCCCCTCCAAGTTTACACAGGATACCGACCAGCGTAGTACATTGGAAACAGGAGAGTATCGAGCCTTCGGACACCTGCGCCGTGGAGAGGGCCCCGGAGCCTGTCCCTACCGAGTTCAACGAACTGGAACTGTTCTGGTCCTGGTTCGGGCGACGAGCATTTCGGATGGGAAGTTTGGTCGTCTGGGATCCGACCATTGCTGGCTCTTCGCCGGCCTGATCTTGGCCGAACGTCATCAGCTTGGCCTGGAACTGCCCAGCGTCTGAAGCACCGTTGTCAACTCTTTCGATGGTTTTTGCTCCTGACTGTGTTGGGTGAGAAGCAACCCCGAATGCGGTTGCCGCTTGACGCTCGCCTTCTTGTACGACGGTGACGGCAAACAATGCACCGACGTTCGCTGGATCGGTCTGTCCAGTTGTGTCCCGAGGATCGACCGGACGGTTGCCAACGGGTTCAAAAGGAACGATCACCACCCGAGGATCTACATCGTTCAGATCAGGATCGGTTGTCTCAACATCGACAGAAACTATGCCAGAGGGCTGCATCTTCCCTTCGGATCGCATCACAGCTTTGAGCTTGTTGATTTCCGAATTATTCAGCGCCATAGCGGTCGCTCGGGGAACCTCGTCACCCGCACGGACTTCGACATCAGTTGCTTCGAAGTCGGGGTCGTCAGATGCCCGGGATTTCGGCTCGGTCGATCCTTTACTGCCGGCAGCCATTCCGGACAGTCCACCGAACCCAGCAACACCAGCCAATGAGGCAACTGTTTTTTGTAGTACAGACCGCCGGTTCTCATCAGTGTTAAAGTTGCCAAAATTAGCCTCATTCGAGTTGGAAACCTGATTAGCTGCTTGGAGAGTCTCCATACAGCCACCGCCATCGTCAACAGCGTCGTTCAGTTCGTTCTGATACTGTTCCTCGTCAAAGTCGGGGTCGGAGTCTGATTCCTCCATGGTAACACACCACTTAGCACTCTTTCGCGGCTTGTATTCACGTTAATTGATGAATACGACTGGTAGGACAAGAGTACCCCCCGCAAGCTTTGAGGGCCCCCCTCAAGCTGTACACATTCTGCTAACATGGTTCGTGTACAACCAATTGACCTCCACAGAACTGAATACGCCCACGCTACTAGAACTCGTTAATGGAACAACCTGATCCCGCCGATTTTGAATCGCTCATCGCAGACCGGTCGGGATTTCTTCGTGTCCTCACCGCGGCCCCACGTTCAAAACGTGAGCTTACCGAACTATTCGACTCTTCGCGGTCGACGATTGATCGAGTGCTGCGCTCGCTCGCTGACGCACACCTCGTTGAGTATCGGGACGGTGAATGGCACGCAACTGCGGCCGGGGTGTGTGCATATCGTAAACACGACGAGTACGCATCGTTTCTCACCGACCTCGCCGACGCAGCACCGATTCTCGCTGCGCTCCCCACCGAAACTTCTATCCATGAAGCGTTTCTCGCGGGGTCAACTGCGCATATTGCGGAGGAGAACGTCCCGGACGCGGTTCTTGACCCAATGCTTCAGTCAATCCGCGAGGCCTCTCTCGTTCGTGGATTCGCGCCAAAGGCTCTTGTGGGCTCAGCGATGGACTTCTACGACGCTGCCGTTACAGGTGATGCATACGAATTGGAGTTAGTGGTCGATGGAGACGTGTTTGACCAGTTATACGAGTTGCAACCCCAAGAGACGAGAGAAGCTGTAGAGGACCCAGACGTCACGTTGCTCCGTGGGCCAATCCCTTACGCGTATGGGCTGTGGATCGTCGATGACACGGATGTGGGTATCGTCGTCTACACAGAAAAAGGAATTCAGGGCTGTATACTGAACGATACTGAGACCGCTGTCGACTGGGCGGTCGAACAGTTCGAGTCGGTGAAAGACACTGCTGAACCGATTCTATTTCGAGGCGGTCGAAACACCGTCTAACCCCAATAACGACAAGAACCTATTAAATGAGAATGTCCAACCGGCTATTGTGAGCAGGAAGTTGCGTTTTTTACAACACTTACTGAAACGTCTGATAACTGCGAGCGACCAGCGGATCGACATCCACTCCGCGTTCACGGAGCGTCCGCTCGCTGGTGTCACGGCGACACCACGGCGGCACCTTGCGGGTCTGTGCGCTATTCGTTGGGCCCCACCGCGGCCCCCTCGGCGGGGGACCACTGGTGGTCGTCCCACTGGAACCGCACGGGCCGTGCCGTCGGCCTGACCGCAGTGTTCGTCGCCTGTTCGAGCAGCGTCCGCGACGCGACGAGGTCGGCGTGCCCCTCGAAGCCACACGGACACCGCAGCGTCTCGCGATGCCGGCGGGTCTGCTCGCGCTCACCACACTCCGGACACGTCTGAGAAGTCCACGCCTCAGAGGTCGACGCCACCTCGATGCCGTACTCCTCACAGACATTCGCAAGTTGGTCGAGACACTGTCGATGCGCCCAGAAGGCACGCGCTTTGAGGTTCGCCTCGACCGACCAGTACTCGCCGAGGACGCCGGTGAGATCGCCATGGTAGATGGTTTCGACGCCATCGTCGTGGAGCCGCTCGACCAGGTCACGGAGCAGTGCGTTCACGGCGTGGTCGCGCCGGCGGGACCGCTTCCGATAGAGCCGCTGGATTCGTTTGCTAGTCTCCTGTCCATCCGGCAGCTTCGCTTTGGCGTCGGCGATGCGCTCGGTCGTTTCGCGGAACTGCCGGAACGGCTCGTGACCGCTGTACCAGTACTGGTCGCCGGCCGTCGTCGTAC
Source organism: Halorubrum trapanicum (assembly GCF_002355655.1). Classification (NCBI taxonomy): domain Archaea; kingdom Methanobacteriati; phylum Methanobacteriota; class Halobacteria; order Halobacteriales; family Haloferacaceae; genus Halorubrum; species Halorubrum trapanicum. The sequence continues at coordinate 79,898 of NZ_AP017570.1, forward strand.
ACGCCACGAGGACGTTCGCGCCGATATCGAGTGCGGCGACGTCCGTCCCCGTCGGCGTCGCCTGTTCGGCCTCGGAGACCGTTACCGGCTGATGGGCCCGATACGTCTCGTCGACGTCGTCGTAGGTGAGGTGGAGACGGCCCTGGTCGCCCTGCCAGTGCGGTTCACCGCGGATCGCAACCCGGAGCCGCTCGAACCGACCGAAGCCGTACTCGTCTTTGAGCTGGCTGCCGATGGGCACTTCGAGCCGGGAGCGCTCGCTCCAGTCGATCGTGTAGGCGTCGTTGCGAATGTAGGTCCGCAGGTCGCGCCCGTCGGCGTGGTTCCCCCAGTAGCCGGGCGGACTGACCTCCTGGTCGGCCTCCTCGACCGTCTCGAAGAACGACCGCCAGGCGGCGTCGTTGACGCGGGTGACCTGCTGGGTCGTCGCCGACCCCAACACGTCGACGTACTCGTCGTAGTAGCCCGCACAGTCCCAGACGCTCTCGCCGGCGAAGAACTGCTGCCGGCGCGCATACGTCAGCTGGTTCCAGAGGCTGGCTGACGCATCGAGGAGTCGGCGAAGGACGGCCTCGTCTTGTTCCGACTGTGGGACGACCTCGAAGGTGTTGGTTCGTCTCATCGCTCTGACTCACCCCACATCCGCGGCACGTAGCCGAGGTGTTCGATGTCGTCTGCATAGTCCCGAAGGAGTCCTATCAGAACGATTTCCGGGACGCCGTTCTCGGCCTGTTTGACCAACCACTCCTCCAGTTCGACCTCAGCCTCCTCAATCTCGTTAAGATTGACCGACATCGGTCATCGCCCCTCGGGCTGACGGTACACCTGTTGCTGGTAGTGGTGTCGCATCTCGAATCACCTGTGTCGTGCAGGCGCAACCGAGCGCGCCTGCACCCTCTGCAGGCGCTAAAAAAAACTAATACGGTGCTCCATCATTCTCATAAAGGAGAACTATTTAACGGACACCCATATCAACAGAAGATATGACACCAATTCGCAGGCGACTTTTTGCGGGGTCGGTTGCTCTACTTCTCTTGGTTATCGGTCTTTTTGTTGGATATTGTCTCCCAGGTTATTCAGCAACTTCTGGAATGATTAGCAGTACGCTTCAAACGCTTATCACAGCCCAAGCATCCGTACTGGCAATCGTCTTTTCGGTTGCGTTCGTTGCCACCCAAATTGTCAGTGCTCGATATTCTCCAGCATTCATCAAGCTATTTGTCAAGTCACCTTTACTCCGTGAAGCTCTGTATCTTGCTATTGGGTCGATTTTCCTTTCGCTCGGTATATTGGTATTACTTCCAGTTCTGGGGTTGGATGCTCAGCAATCCTTGTTCGTCTGGAGTGTTGAGGTAACAGGCGCAGTTTTACTAGGAGTCGCGATTTATGCTGGTATCTTCTTTGAACAAACAACCCCAACAAATCTATTGCGGCAATACCAGACCCAGCTGTCGTCTACAGATTATCGAAATCAGTCTATCGATGCTGGCGCAGAAAACTCTCTTGCAGACCATCCGTTACAGCCAGTATATGACTTAACTCGCACCTCTATCCAGAGAGACGAACTTGCTGTTGCATCCGAAGGTGAAGAGGCCATTCACGAAATCACCGACAAGACTGTTGAAGACCTGGTCAAAACGAACGAGGTCAACACTATCAACGTGCCTGAGAGTTACGATGATCAGTATGCAACGACTGGGGATGCCGAAAAAATTGGAATTTTGTACACTCCTGTATTTAGTGAATATCTCCCTCGTATCGCTCTGAGTGCTGTAGATAAGAACTACATTGAGTTGTCTCAGAGTTCAATCGGCCACTTGGGAGATCTCGGTGTAAAAGGAGCTGAATACGAGTGTCATACCCTTGCCGACCTTGCTCTCATTTCCATCTACAGCGATATTATGTTGGGGTTGTCGGATCCAATTGAGGATGGCTCTGGGCACAGTCGAGCCCTGCACTTCTCAGTTGAGAACTCATTAGATATTATCGGACAGCACATCAATAATCGGGACTTCGAGCATTTCCACGAAGTCTCCCCACATGCCTACGAGATTATGAGGTGGGTTGATGGCATCACTCCGAGCGAAAACTTAGTTCAGAATGTTACAATAAAAGAACTCGTTGAACGCCAGGTTGAATGGTACAAAAAGATCGTTTCTGAGTTTGACTCAGAACTTTCTCAGGAAGACCCAACTGTTGAAGAGATGCTCGGCAAAAAGGATCGAACCGGTCTTAGCATTAGTCAAGACTGGGACCCGAGACAGCACGAGAATTTGAAAGTGTCTGCTCTAATAAATATACGCTTACATATGATGACAATCACAGCGAAGCATTACAAATCAGTAGACTGGCCCGATGATGATGGGACCGTACCTATGTTTATCTCTGGTGCGTGGCGTGATTTATTGGAATATGCTGTTACACACCCTCCTGCAGCAAGTTCGATATTACTCTTACAGCGGTATATCGAAATTGTAGGCTATACGCTCGTTGAGCGTGACGATTCCTCTTATTTAGAAGGGCATTCGAACCTGACGATGGTCTTGCATTCTGGGGGTATCATTCCGTTTGAGATTGCTTTTAACCGAATTTTAGAGAATCCGGAGCATGAGGATTTGTTCGGTTATACTACTTTCCGAGGATTGGGTCGAGGACTATTGTGGTTCCCTTTCCGAATGTACGACTACTCGGATGAGTTCATAGAAGCAGTAAATGACCTCCGTGCTGATTTGAGACGAAAGTATTGGGACGAACGATTTGAGGCAGGGGAATCTGCTGCAAGTTCTCTTGACCAGTATCTTCAGTACCGAACTGATGAATGGCAGGGATAGGGTGAGCAGCCACGCCGCGCAACCCCTCGCGCTTACCCGCTGGCGTCGAGACCAGATTCACTTTAGCCCGGAACGGGCGCGGGCGGTGCGGAGAGCGCCCGCACGCCCGGAATGGTCGGTCGCGAGCGACGCGAAGGGCGGCAGCGGCGAGCGGGGCGGGCCGTCACGTACGCACCTGTCCAGCCGGCTAGGTCGCTCGGTGGGCCATCTACAGTCCTGGCGGACTCAGAAAGGGCGAGGCCGTCTCGATCGTCCCCCGACCCCGCAAGCACCGCAGGCACGAGGCGCGCAGCGGCGGTCGCGGGACGATCGAGACGGCCTCGCCCTTTCAAAGACGCCTACGAGTCCGTGTTCAGTTCACGGAGAACCTGTGTTGCGACAGTTCCGATCCGAACACCATCCAGTGCCGCCACATCGTGATCTGCAGCAGCCGTCCGAAACGGGACGCCGTCGACGAGAATCCGACGGATGACCGCCTGGACGACTGCGTCCCCGTATCGATCGACAACCGTGGCCATCGTTTCATCGAGATGTGCATCCGGGTGATCCGTTCGCGGAGTAGCCGCACGGTCGAGCAGCCGCTCACAAACCCTGTCGACAGATGGATGCGCGGGATTGCCAGTTCGTTCTTGGACGTCGTACACGGTCGTGTGATCGGTCAGTCCTCGGTCGGTGATTCGAGATACGCTTCGAGTGCGTCGACGACGGTCTGGACGAACGACTCCTCGAGGCGGCCCTGGCGTCGAACAATCGCAGCGTGCTTCGGCGACGCGACGGCCCACGGCGAGGCGTAACTCTGCCGAGGCATCCCGCCCTCGACCCAGTCGGTGTCGTCGAGGGGAATCCCCTCGTCGTGGGGTGTCGTCGTTAGTGTGACCGTCATATACTCCTCGTCACCGAATGGATGCGTGTCGTTGTTGAGAATCAGCCACGGACGAGGGTTCTCTCCCGACTTGAACGGGTCAGGTCCCCAGACGACATCCCCACGCTGATAGCTCATTCAGTCGCCTCGTCCTCGTCGTCGACAGCGTGCTCCAACCATTCGTCTATGTCCTCTTCACCGAAACGGTCGTTGGCCGCTCGCGTACTCTCGAGCATGCTGGCGTACGCGGCGACATCATCGACCTCACCGAGCGCCCAGTAATTGCCCTTGTGCCGGACGAGCCCTCGGTCTTCGAGGCGGGAGAGGACGACACTGATGCTCCCTGCTTTGACGTCAGTTGCGTCGCGAATCTCGCTCTGCGTGAACGCCTGGTCAGGGTGCGCAGCGAGGAAGCGCATCACGCGGTCCGCGTTCGTCTCCCCGGAGCGCTGGAGGTGATCCTCGGGGGAGGCTTCGAAGGTCTCGATGTCGATGGGCATATGTATTTCTTTGTCGGTGAGTGTATTAGGTGTATCGGCGTATTTCAACGTGATGGTGCGCGGGGCTATCGGGTGAGAAGCCAACTACTGCTCAACCATATGCTCCTCCAGGTCACGTGTCCAGTACGTCGCGAGCCCGCCCGGACTACAACGTGCGCACAGCTGCAACGGGCCTTCCAGATGCCCCAGTTCGGCCCGGAATCGGGTGAGTGCCGCAAGTGTGTCGACGACCAGTCCACAGCCGTCACAGGCGACGTGATCGCACTCGTCGGGATCCGGCTCCGTCTGAATCGCGCAGTCCACGCAGATCGGGTGGGTGACCCGCTCGTCTTGCCCCCAGGTGTGGGCCTCGCCAGTCTCGGTACCAGGCGGGGCGTCGCAAAACGCACAGCCGACGAGGGTCTGCTGCATCACTCGCACTCCGCGTCGGCGTCGCGGCCGACCGTCCAGCCACGGTGGAAGACGGCCAACTGCGTTGTCGAGTCGAACGCCGTACCGCTCGGCTCGTGAACCAGAACTTGGTCCTCGGGAACCGAAGTGACGACGTCCGCATCGACGAGATCGCTGACCAGGCGCTGGGCCGTCGTGTCGTCGATGTCCGCCGTGTCGACGCTGGTGGCGTCGCGGTCTTGGGCGAGCAGTTCTTTCTCGAACTGTTCGTAGTCGCGACTCGTGTCGTCGTGAGGATCGGGACCAGGCATGGTGAGTCACGCAGCGCACGCTGTTGCGCGCTGCACGCCTCCCGGCGCCGACAAACAGTCAGGGCGGACAGGGTCAGTCCGGTCGCGGGTCGCGATAGCCGATGACGGCGACGTCGTCGATGAACAGGACGCCCTTCATGAAGTCGAGCTTTGTCAGGCTGTGCTGGTAGAGGTTATGCCGCCCGAGATAGTTCACCGGCACCACCAGACAGCCGAACGCGATCTTCGGCCGGCCGTCCTTCTTGGTGCGGTACCCCTTCTGGAACTTGAGGAGATCGTCGCTGACGTTCTTCCGTTCGCTCTTCTCGACCTCGATGGCGATGCGGGCGTCGGCGTCGTAGAGATCGACGCTGTAGTTAAAACCCTGATGCGACCAGAGCTTGCAGTTCGGGTTGTAGCCGCCGGCGGCGTCTCCTTCGTACTCGTACTGCGGGAGCCGGTCGGCGATCGCGGCATCGAAGCCGCCGACCTCTGTGTGCTTCGTCGAGCCGTCGAAGACGCTTGCTGGGACGGCCTCGACGGCCGACCGAATCGACGCCAGCGCATCGTCCGGAAACGCCTCGGACGAGGTTTGGTTGCGGCGCTCGCTCAGTTTGGTGACCTCCTCGACGACGACCATACTCGCTCACGAGGAGTAGCGACCCGATAAAACCCGTCGCGACGGTCAATCGAGCCGACCGGCCGCCAAGGTATACTTACTCGAGGAGTAGGGCGATGGGCGGGGTTATTCGACTGATTTTAGTTAGGCGCAATATCCCCTTCTCAATTCAGCGATGGGGTGAAAATCCTGCTCAGGGCTGCTAGTCATCGTCATTATCCCGACTTCTTCAACCGGAAAATCATCACTTCTAAGTCTCGAGTCTCGGCGTCATGGCGTAGTTCGTATCCTCCATTGTCTATGGGAACACCGTTCTCAAGTGCACGAAGAATGAGGTCATCCATCGCTTCTTGAAACTCCCGTTTGGTAGTTGGATCCTGTACAGGCATCCTTCTCTTTAGACTGCGGAGAGGAATACGATTGTGGCATGATACACCATGTCGAATCCTGAATTAGCTCTTGAGGGGACGTTCCTTGTCGAAGTGGGGGCCTTTCTTTACAATATTTCTCTCGGGATCCCACTTGACTACCCCATCTTCCACTAATTCTTCCAAGGACTTTTCGCTCAATTCAAGACGGAGTTTAGCAACGTCTAAATCAGCGGAGGGGGGATCGGAACGGGGGGCGTTCCCCGATGACGTGAGGTCTGTGATAAACAGATAGTACGTGCTTCATACGGAAGAGTCCAGTAGGTTTTCACGCGACCTAGACAATTTGATTAAGTGGGTAACATTCTGCGATACGCACTCAGTCCGTAGTCTTCCTTGCGAAAATGGCGATTCCAGCTGTGGTCCTGTTCTGGAAAAAGGGGTCGCGATAGCCCCAGAGTTAACCAACACTGTGTCGATATCGGCCGAAGATGTTGGTTAAGCCTAACCGCTACGGCGTTCGGAGCTCTCGAACTGGCTTCGCGACGAAGTTGTCTGGTTCGCTGGCTACTCCCTCACCTGACCGCTCCGCCGGCGTCGAGGCCGACCGCGTGAGCTGAGTAATGAGCTCGTCGCGAACGGTTCGTCGAGGGACGGTGGTCTCGTGCCAGCCCAGCCGGTCGTCGAAGTGCCGTTTCTGGAACTGCTCGCCGACGTCGTCGGCTGCGACGTACTGCGTCCGCGTCGACCGCCCGACCTGCCGGGAGATGAAGACGGCGCCCACGGCCTCGTGCGTGAGTTCGACGAGAGAACACTCCACGAGCGCTACGACGGACGCGTGATCCCGGTCGGTCGGAACCGTTACCTCGATGTCTTCCCACGGTGCTTGACCGTCGGGGGTAGTTCCTGCCTGATGCGCTGCTCGTGTCTTGCTGCGTTGTTCCGAAGCCATCGTCTATCGGGGGCACGTGATGCGCCCCGCCACCCCCTCGCGGGGGCGACAGACACCACTGACACACACCCTGTCAACCTATGCGCTAAATCTGATAGATTACTGGATCCAAACTCTGGATGACGGCCCCTCGGCCTGAGAGAGCCGGCGGCCTTCGCACACTGCATATCGCCTCTTTCTTTGGACGAAATCCGCGATATGCAAGACGATATGACGGCCTCAAATCGAAGAAGAACTCCGTCGGGCCGATTTGAGGCAGTAGAAAACACCTCGACGAGTTCGGGAGCGATACTGGAGTCCCAAAATTTGCTCGACGAGGGGGTGATGAAGGTGATTTCGGAGGTATCTAAATTTCACCGGGCCGCTGCTTCACCTGTTCTGTGTCTCTCGAGGCTCCCCTGCTCGGTACTTCGAATCGTGAAACACCCCGATTCCCTCGATTCCGGTTGTGTTAGCCGCTGAAAATTGCTCGACGGGGATTCTGAAAAGACTGGCTTTGGTCTGCAACACGATTCTCGAAAATCTGAGGAGAAGTCTATTATTTAGAATTGCTCAGCGGGGCCGGCAGACTGCTCGTCAACTTGTTCGTACATCTCGTCCGGGAACGGAAGACTGCCCCAGATCGAGTAGGGACATTGGTCCTGGCCGATGCAGTAGCGCTGCATATCGTCGTTATCGCAGTTCATCGGCAACGGGGTGTCTCCGCCGATCGTGTTCGAGAACTCGTAGCGGACTTGGTACTCAGTTTCCTGCTCGTCGTACCACGGCCACCTGGAGAAGACGTCCTTGAGGTCCGCAACGATTTCGTCGAGGCTGCTGTCTTGGTACTGCGGCAGCCACATCACCATCCGAGCGAAGTTGTAGAGATCCTTCCGAACCGGCTTCTTCTCGTGGAGTCGCTCCTCCATATTCGCCAGACAGGGGAGTTCGAAGAGGTCCTCGATTTCCCGCACCTCGATCTGTTCAGCGCCGGTTCCGGCCCGCCCGATTCGATAGGTGTTGACGCGCCCGTCGCGGTCGATGGTGACCGCCGAATGTGACTCGTGGTCGGCCAACGTCTTGGCGAGACTGCTCGGACTCGAGATCCAATCTGTCACGGATGATTCCCAGTCGTCCTCGGCCTCGTACGCCTCGACCGCTCGATAGAGCTCTTTCGCTGTAAGGAACTCCCCTTTCTGGGCGACGTCGTCGGGGGCGTCACTCAGGGCTCGCCGGAGGACGCGGATCGTCCGTTCGCCACGGTCCCAGTTCCGCCAGATGCGCTCGTGATGGCCGGTCTCGAGGAAGCGGTCGATCCGCTCCGTTATCGCGGACTCGTTCGTCGTCAGCCACGTCAGCTGGTCGTCGGAGAGCCCGTCTTCTTGCACCCGCAGGAGCTTCTTGAACGCCCGCTCAGCATAGTCCCGATACTTGCTGTCGAAATCACCGACCGGGACGTACAGCTTGTTGTCTTTCACTCGCGTCAGTATCTCCCCGCCATCGTCACTCCCCGTCGACCCCTGGTCCTCCCGAACGAGACATTTGCGTGACGCTGCGGCCATCGGGATTTCGAGGTAGAGACCCTCCCCGAACTCCGGCATCTCTGTGATGCCCGTACAGACTCGACCAGGGTGTGGGCCATCCTCGCCGGGCTCCTTGCTGTACAGCACGTCGGCGATGTCCTGCTGGAGCGATCCATCACCGTGGGCGCGGATGAGGGAGGCGAGATTGTTGACGTACAGCTGCCGGATGTCGTAGAGCACCTGGATGTTCCGGGGCAATGCGTGCTCGAACTTCGGGTGATCCTTTACACAGACCGCACTCAGCGTTGCAAGCACGGCGAGCGTCCCGGGCTCGTCGACGAACGGCTCCTCAGCGGCGTCAGCACGAACCTGCTCTTTGAACGCCGCCGTCCCGAACCGCTCGAGATCGTTCACGAGGTCCTCGGGCTGGTCCTCGCCCTCGAGGACGTATCGGTTGTAGCCACGCGTAAACAGCTGGTTGATGCGGGTCTCACCGTACTCCAGCGGGAGTGCCGCAACTCGATACGCTGCGTCCTCGTCGTCGGTGGGCGTACTGGGGCTCATTCGTCGATCACCTCCGGTGTCGCCGACCGAACGTCGAACGCCGGACTCTCGATAGGTTGGACGATGCTACAGACGTCGGCGTGCAGCGAGTAGGGCAGACGAGCGACACGCCGGCGGTCGGCCGTCACGACGGGGTCGATCGGGATGTCGTACGTCTCGAGGAGGAGGTCGTTCAACACCTCGCGACTCTGCTCGTCGTACCGGTGCGCCAGGTCGGTATCCAGCAGATAGACGTGGACCCCCTGCCCGCTGTAGACGACCATCGTCTCCTCGGCGTCGAAATCGTCCTCAAAGATGTCGCGCACCTCGAACCCGTACTCGATGGCGCGGTCGACGTCTTCGAAGGCGTACGGATACCCCTCGGGAGCGGCGTCGAGGATACCCGCAGCGTCGAGGAGCGCATCGTCGTCCCGACTGTCGACGTCCGCCGACACCATCTCGTCCGCTCGGTCTCGGGCGATCTCTTTCGCGTCGATGTCGACCAGGAGGACCCAGGGTCGTTCCCAGTGATCCAGCGCGTAGTAGACGGCGTCGGGCCGTGGGTCCGGTTGCTCCAGCACCTCTGGATCTGCAAGCGCGAACTCGCTCCGCCCCAGCGGGTCGTTGCGAGCTGGATGCCGAATGAACTCAACGACGTCCTCGAAGTCGTCGAACTCGGGCGTCGTTCGGTCCCCCGACGTATCTGTTTGCCACGTATCCCGCCGGATGAAGTCCTTGGCTGGCACCTCGTCTTTGCGTACCGGGTGGGACTCGCGGAAGGCGACGGCGTACTGTTTCGGGCCGGTCGCCGTGATGAATTCCGGCAGGTCGTCCAGATAGCGGGGGAACTCCTCGGCGTAGTAGGCGTAAATCTCCTCGCGGGTCGCCTGTCGCCAAGTCATTGGTTGAAGTCTTGATCGAGATTTTTGAAGCCCCGAACGGTGGTCAGCCCCGCAGCATCGAACTCGTCGACGGCGTCTCTGATGGTCGTAAACGACCGTGCCGCCCGCCCGCTGACCCGCTCGTCGATTCGGTCCGCGTCGGCAAGGCTATCCAGTACGTCGAGCGCCGTCTCGCGATTGTTGAAGGCCCAGATCGCGTCGGCGTCCACCGCGCTGAGTTTGTCGTAATCCTCGACCGGGGCGTGCCGGTTGTTACTCGCGAGCTCTGCTTCGCCGGCCCAGACGAGATCGCCGTCCTCGTCGAAGCCGGCCACGTCCAGGACGGTGCAGTCGTCGGTTTCGTAGTACGGGTCCACGCGAACGACGTTGTCCTGCTGGTGGAACCACAGTTCGAGGAGCCGGACGCCAACCTTGTGTGGCGTTTTCTCGCCGAGATCGCCCGCTCCTGGTCCCGCCTTCAATTCTCTCCCCAGGAGGTCTCGACCGTCGGGGAGGACGGTGTAGTACTTGCGCCCGGCAGCGGAGTCCGCTTCCAGGAGATCCTGCTCTGTGAGCCGCTCTATATGGAGGTCGTCGTATTCGTCCCGGAGCTGGCTCATCCTGTCCAGTAGCGTGTACTCGTCGTCCTCCCGGTTCATCACGTCGAGGACCCGATTCAGGAACCGGACGTCGTCACGGCTGAGCCCGCGTTGTCGGAGTTCGTCATCGGGGACAGGTACGCTGCTTTCCTGGACGGGCGTTGCCCCGTTCTCCGGCTGCCCTGCTTGGTCACCAGCTGGGTCCTCGTCCGTTTCGGTGGCCTGCCCGAACAGGGAGCTCATCTCTGACTCGTCTGCATCTGGGTCGCTGTCCGTCTCGGTCGGCGTGGTCGACGTCGACGCATCTTCGGTCGTCGATTTGCTGATGAACGCGGATTGCGTCGGGTCCGTTTTTGAGTCGCCGTCGGCAGCCGCACCCGTCGTCTCGGCCCCCGAACTCCCCCAGCCAGTCTCCTCCGGATCAGTGTCCGACTCAGTCGGCTCTGTTAGCCCGTGCTGGGCCTGTGTCCGCTCGACCATCCGTGGCCGGGACACGGACTCGAAATGGTCTTCTTGGGGCTCTGTGAGCGGCTGGTCGCTTTCTGGATGCCCCGGCGCAATCGGGAGGGGCTTCAACGAAAACGGCGGCGGACCAGTCTCCCCGAAGGACGGGCTCGGGAGCTGCGCAATCCACTCGCCGCTCGGAAGCGTGTTGATTCGGTTGCGGAGTTCGGTCGGGCTGAGGTCCTCGTGCGCGAGCGACTCTGCGAGATCACGCTCGATCGAGATGTTGCCGATGAGCTTCGTCTTGATATTGTTCAGCACCTCGTCGTAGGCTCGTTCGTTCCGATTTCGTACCTGTTCGGGGAACTGCATCACGAGCCCCATACTCAGCCCGAACGATCGGCCCTGCGGCAGGAGCTGCTCGGAGACGAGCTTTGTCGACGCGACCGGCGCCGCCTCCTCGATGATGAGGTTCGTGAGCTTCTCGTAGTCGGTCTGACCGTCGCGACGGCGCACCTGAACGGCGTCCCAGAGGTTGCTCAACAGCAGGAGTGTGATCGCTCGCTGTGCCTCCGGCCGAAGGTCGCCGAGGTCGAAGATGATGGTCGCGTCTTCATCGAGGAACTCGCGGAAGTCGAAGCGGTTGTCGACGTACTCGCCGGCGTCGTTCTGCTCGGGGACGTGGCTGAAGATCCGGCGGAGATGTGCGTCCTCTTTGAGCTTGTCGAGACGGTTCCCGACGGCGTCCATCGACACCTGGAACTGGTGGTTGTCCTTCGTGAAGTGGCGCGTCAGCGATTCCTCGATGTTTTGATTGTCCGCTGAGACCGGGGGAATCGTCTGATCGCGCTGCATCCGGAGCGCGGCGGCGAAGAGGTCGTCCAGCCCGAACACGTCGCTCCCATACTCCTCGTCGAACAGCGCCTTGATCAGGTAGCTGAGGATCTCGTTCGCGACGAACGCCTGCCCGTACTGCTCGCGGCCCATAATCATCCGGAGGATGTCGTGGAAATGGTCGACCTTGTCCTGAATCGCGTCCTCACGGTTGCGACCAGCCTCGAGCGCGGGCCGGATGTCGAAGAACGAGAACGCGGGAATCGTCTCCGGGACGCGGAAATGGTAGACGTCGTCCAAACCACCGAATCGTTCGTAGTGGCAGCGCAGGTAGTTCTCACACATCCCGTCGCCCTTCGGGTCGACGAGGACGACGGGGCCACCCGTCGTCTCGCGGAGCGAGAGCGCGTCGTTGATGATGGCCTTCGACTTCCCGCCACCAGTCGACGCGAATCGCCCGTAATGCGTCGGCAACAGGTCCGGCGGGATCCGAATGGGGTCCGGCCGTGGCTCACCGTTCTCGTCGAGTGCGTAGCCGATGGCCATCCCGTCTTGGAACTGCTGGATCAGATCCGGATTAGGCCACGGGAGCGGATTCCGACTCTGCTGTTCGGCCCTCGTTCCCCTCGTCCCTTCGACGGTCAACTGTTCGGAGGAGGGGACGAGGACGAAGTTCGCGAGCTCCGTCCCGCTGAGGACCAGCTCGGGACGGGTCTTCCCTCGTCCCGTCGTCAACTCGCGATTGAGGAGGTGCTGGAGAGCGGCCCGTGCCTTCTTCTCCTTCGTCTTCTCACGGAAGCCGCTGTCCCGGAGGCGTTGCCCCTCGACCTCGTAGAACGGACCATCAAGCGGGTCGAACACGGGGAGGAGCGAGTCCATCCGGCCATCGAGGTCGTCGCGGGTGTCGTCGGTGGGGACGCCGATGGCCCGGATGTTGACCGTGAACGACCGTTTGGCGTTCTTCGCGTCGATGTACTCGATCCGCTTCTCGACGGCCTCGCTGAGCTGCCGGTCGTCCTGGTCGCTCCGCTGGTCCTCGACCTCGAGCAACGACCCGACGACTTCCTGGAAGAACGTGTCGCGGCCGTCGACGAGGTCCTCTTTCCGCACCTCCGCGTCGGACTGCCAGCTGGCACGCCGTTGAAAGACGACCTGGAACGCGGTCGGCGCTGTCGCCTCCATCAGGTGGTCGATCAGCGACGCCAGCGCCGCGCCGGGTTCGTCGACGGACGAGAGGTCGCCGTCAGTTTCCTCTGCTGTGAACGGCGTCAGCGAGGTCATCCAGTCCTGCTTCCGCGACGCGGCGCCACACCACCGAACCCCGAGCGGCGAGACAGCGTCTTGTGCCGGGCGAGCCAGAATCGTTCCCGCCGGTGTCATCGTCGGCTTCTCGATGGCCCGTCGCTCTTCCTCGTCGTCTGGAAGTGCATCGGGCGGCGCTAGTTCCAGGGCTGAGTCCCCGACAGTCACGTGATGATCGGGGACGCTCGTGGATGCCGTACCGCCGTCGACAACGGGGTCTGCTTCGGCTGACTCGGAGTCCGCTGATTCCTCGTCGACGATGCCGTACTGTTCTGCCGGGCCAAACTCGTACTGCAGCCGCCCGGCCTCGTAGTGGTCGACGAATTCCTGCGGTGTGAACTCGACTGGCTGAATGAGCCGGGCAGCGACGTCGACGTCGACGCGCTCGATGTCGAACGTGGCTGGATAGATGGAACGGAGGCGCTTCTCGAGCGTATCGAGGTGCGCATCGGCCCCGTAGAAGAACTCTACCGGGTCGTCCGGGCCATCACTGATCGCGAGGAACTCGAATCGGGGTGGTGTCTCACTGTGGAGCGGGTTCAGCTTCGCCCCGAGGCCCGACGAGCCGGGCGTGGTCAGCTTGTGGAGACTGTCGAGGACGCGGGAGATACTCTCCGGGTCAAGTCGCTCGGATGTCGGCGTGACGCGCAAGTACTCAGCCATCGTTGGTCTCCTCCGTTGACCCGCCGTCTGGCTCAGCTTCGACGGCGTCTGATTCCTCGTTCAGTTCGCTCGTTTCGTTCGTTCCGTTCGTTGCTCGATGCTCGAGCTCTTCTTGGAACTCCTCCATCTCGGTATCGACGGCCTCATCGCCGGCGCCGGGCAGCGAGGATCGAACTTGGGAGGTCGGGTCAAAGTCGATGACCTGCTTCTCCTTGGGCATCGCTTTGACCTGGATGCCGTGCCACTCGCCGTCGACGCCTACCAACGCCTCGGAGAAGCCGGCGTCCTCGTTGCCGGGGACAGCGTCCTGAACGAACCGCATCTGCGCGTAGTTCAAGCCGAACTCGTCGGCCCATTCTTCGTCCATCCCGTCGAGGCGGTGGAACTGCTTAACCGCACATTGGTCCAGAATCGCCTCGGACTCGGCGTGCTCGAAGAACTCGTCGACGGTCTGCGTGACCAGTCGAATCGAGAGGTCGTGATGTCGGTGGTGGCGGAACACCGTCTCGAGGAACGCCAGGCTCGCGGCGTCCTGCATGATGTAGCGCGCCTCGTCGATGTAGAACACGACCTCCTTCTCCGAGACTTTCGCCCGCTCGTACACCAGCGAGATGAGTAGCTGCATCGTCAGCGCCGTGCTGCTGTCGACGCTGCCCTCCTGCTGGGCGAGGTCGAGGTAGATGACCTTCTCGTCGCGGATATCGAAGTCGGACTCCTGGCCGAGGTTGCCGTGCCGACCGTCGTCCTCGAAGGGGCGGAGCTGGTCGAGGAGCCACGTCGCGTCCTCTTTGATCTTCCCCGCCTCCTCGTCGGACCGGACGACGAACTCCTCGGGGTCGTTGACCATCTCCTCGAAGACGTCCATCATATCCTGAATCGTCGGACTCGGGTTGTCGTGCGTCGAGATGTCGTCGGTGATGCCGTTGCGCTTGTACGCTCGCTTGAGTCCGAGTTCGAGCGTCGTCCGGCGGTCACCCAGCGAGATGCCCCGCAGCGCGAAGAAGTTGGTGAGGAAGCTCATCGCGTCGTCGAGCTTCTCGTTGAACGGGCTCGCGTCCTCGCCCATCGCCCGCTGGACGTGCTCGGGCGTCTCCCGAATCTCCAAGGGGTTCAGGCCGAGCGTCCCGCCGACCGTGATGCGTTTGGCATCGAGCGCTTCGGCGACCCCCGCCCAGTTGTTCAACGGCTCGAGGATGATGCCGATACGGTCCTTGCTCTGCTCGATCGACCGGATGAAGTTCTGTTTCGAACTGAACGACTTCCCGGAGCCGGTGTCGCCGACGGTGAACATCGCGTACCCGTTGTCCCGCGCGAACGGGTCGATGACGACCGGGCTCTGGTTGTCTTTGTGAATCCCGAACTCGACGCCGCCCTCCTCGAGGATCGTCGCGTTGTGCGGCGAGGACAGCAGCGCGCCGACGGCGCCGCCGAGCGCAATCGACGTCCGCCCGAACTCGTTGTCGCCGATGGGCGCGGCGGACTGAAGGGCGAGGTCCTGCCGACAGATTGCCGTCTTCGGCGTGAGGTTCGCCGGGTCGTCGCGGAGCGCGCTCTTGACCTTCTGGACGGCGTCGCGGAGGTCCTCCTTCTCGTCGGCCCGGACCGTGATGAACATCCCCTGGTCGAAGACATTCGCGCCGTTCTCGACGGCCTTGTACGTCGCTGCGGCCTCGTTGGCGCGTTCCTGTAGGTAGGCACTCCGCACGCTCTGTTCAAGGTCAGCGTCCACCTGAAGGTCGTCAGCGATATCCTGCAGTTCGTTCCGCGCCCGCTCCTGGTTCTTCGGCGTGATGTGGGCCGTCAAATCGAACTGCACGTCCGTCATCTCGAAGAGCTCGGAGAGGTAGCCGTCGTTGGGGTAGTCCGGGTAGTCAGCGATGTACAGCGTCGTCGTCCACTGCTCGCCGACCCGTGCGGCTCGCGTTTCCCACTCGGCGGCAGCCGGCGCGGTCACCGTCTTGTGTGATTCGGCGATGTCGTCGAGGAGCTGGCGTTCGGCCTCGCCCTGTTCGAGTGTCTCCTCGTCGAGTACGTCGGAGAACTCGACTTCTTCCGTGTCGTCTTCGGTGTACCAGTCCCAGAGGAGTTTCCCACCGATACCGAGCAGGCCAACGATGAGGAGATAGAGCGCTGCGCCCTCCGTAGAGGTCGGACTGGAGAGCCACCTGACGAGCTGACTGCCCACGCCGCCTCCCGCTTGAAGGATCGCGCTACGCATCGAACGCATCCTCCCGGCGCGACTGGCCGATGATCGGCTGTTCGCGAACGACACGCTCTGCCTCGTCGTAGTCGTGTTCGCGACCGTTCCAGAAGTCCATATTCAGGACGAACAGTTCGACCGTGCTGAGCCGCCGTGCGGACCATCCGGACGCCTGCTGGATGAACTCGGATCGCACGTCGTTCACCCGACTGTCGAGCTTCTCGAACATCTGTGCGCGACGTTCGACGTCGGTGAGGTCCTCGCGACGGGTGACGAACGGGTTGAACAGGAAGCCGATGACGGGAAACTGCGTCAGCTTCTCGGCGGGCGTGCCCTCGTCGCGGAAGCGGTCGTAGACCTCCAACGGGCTGACCTGGACGCCGATGTAGTATCGCACCTGCTGGATGCCGCGCTCCCGCATCTCCTTCGGCCGGGTCTCCCGGTACTCCTCGAGGAGTTCCTTGAAGATCGGATTCTCCGTGACGTCCTCGTCGTTGAGGCGGTCCTCGATGTTCTCCGTGATCTGCTCCACCGGGAATGAGCGGGTTGTGGCGTGGAGTTTGAGCTTCGAATCCAGCTCTTTGTTGGCGAAGTCCTCGCCGGCGTCTTGGAGCTGTGCCCAGTCGTCGGACATCGCGAAGTCCATGTTGTCCGGGTCGATCTCGATGAACGCCTCCATCGTCCCGTCGGCCCGCTGAATGGCTCTTGCGCCCGGCCACGCTCGCTCGATGTTCGTGAGGTCCTGCGTACGTTCGTCCGGCTTGAAGGGCGTGTAGTTCGCCAGACCGCCCTCATTCCGCTCTGTCTCGTTGGTACTCCCATCAGCGTCTTCGGGAGCACTGAAGGTAATCTGCGGCCGTTTGACGTACCGATAGACGTCCTTGGTCCACGTCCACGCGTTCAGGTGATCGGGAGAGACGTAGACGATGGCAACGCCAAAGCCGAAGCCGCCGGCGACGAACGGAAGTGCGAGCGATTCGATCCCCGTGAGGCCGGCGATGAATAGGCCGACGATCGGAAAGGCGATCAGGACGCCGACGTCACCCTCCTCAATGTTGAGGTAGGGGATGCGACTCTCCTCGCCGAACTGGTCCATGATGCGCCGTGCGGCTGCGTCTTGATCTATCGACATTGTTAGTGGATACCTCTATCAAAGTCCATTCCGCGTTCCTCACCCGCTGTATCCGACGTAGTACCACCAGGGTCGTTCTCGGTCCGTCGGTATGAGGGCGTACTATCTCCACCCTCACC
The DNA here is from genome assembly GCF_002355655.1 of Halorubrum trapanicum. Taxonomy (NCBI): domain Archaea; kingdom Methanobacteriati; phylum Methanobacteriota; class Halobacteria; order Halobacteriales; family Haloferacaceae; genus Halorubrum; species Halorubrum trapanicum. The sequence goes on from NZ_AP017570.1 coordinate 96,929, forward strand.
ATGACCGCCTTGGGCCGCAGCTTTCTGTGCAACGGCATGGCCGGCTGCGGCTTTCGGCCCCCACCGAGCAGCGGTTGTCGCGACGCCGGCACCCCCAACATACGCACCGGCAGCTACGCCGCCGATGAGGGCTGCGCCCTTGGTGGCGCCGCCGATAACTTTCGCCGTCAGCGGGGTTGCGTATTTGAACGTCTTCCAAGTGATATAGAGCGCGATAAGCGGCAGTGACGCGGCAACCAGGTACTTCAGAAACGCACTATTTGGCGTGAGGGCCCCTTCCGAATACAGCAAATCGTATCCTTTGAACACGACTGCTGCTGGGAGGGGTAGAACCGCCAAAGGAACAAACCGCTTGGAGAATCCCATCGCGATGTCCGAAAGGACTGGGACATTACCATAGGCGAGAGCAAACGCTATCGGCATCCCGTAGACATACACGTAAAGCAATACCTCTCGAATATAGTAGAGGGCCTCAAGTGCCCACATCGAGAGGCCACCAACAATTGCGAACACGAATGCAAGCCCGGGATTGGTCAGAGATTCTTTGAGAAAATTCAGCATCGCATCACCCAGGGTTTCGAGACTCGGCATCAATGCGATGGTGAACCCGTCGACGATGTAGAGACCAAGAACACTGACCCAGTACCAGCTGATGATAAGAAACGCGCCAACCCACGCAGTCTTCTTTGTCCGTCTCGCTTCGTATACACTTCCGATATTGAATATCCGAACTGTGTGTCGCCCTTGAATACACATCACCAGAAGGAGTAATGAGATGAGCATAATCTCACCTCCGACCAACGCATCCCGAATTGCAGGCCAGGGTCCGTTTGTTGGCGCACCAAAGACAAATGCACCGTCGGTTTCGGGCGTTGGAGTCCCGAACATCTCCTCAGTGAGGGTTTCATAACCAGTGTTCAATCCCTCCATGAAGAGGGAGATCACCCAATCGACGACGTCTTTGAACCCCTCTAGGACGACATCAATCAGGTCCACCATAGTTAGTCCTCACTAATCGTAATCTCGCAATTATCGAATTCCTCTGACGCGGAGTAGTGGATACTGTAAGTATTGGAAACTCGGTTTGTCCCCACTCGTGTTTCTATAATGACTTCGAAGCTCCCGGTTTGTTCTTCGCTCTCACACGAAGTCCCCTCACCTCGAACGAACGCAAACGGTGAACGGTAACTGTACAGTGTGAGCTGCTCTCCCGGTTCTATGACTACCTCGTCAACCTCTGTATCTTCTTCTGGATCGTATATGCCACTGACATCATCGTTTTCATCATAGTTCGTCCCTTCCTCATCCGAGGGATATGGAACATCTCCAATAAAGAGGAGCTGCGTGATCGCATCCGGGCCATTCCCTTGGTTTTCAACAGATACGAAGGCCTCTTTTGAGATTTTATCACTCGAGCTATTCCACATCTTTTCAGGCTGATTCTTCCCGATCCCCATCTCCACGATGCTAAGATTCGGCTGAACGGACAGAGCGGACTCTTGCACAGTTTCTTCGCCCTCTAGTGCGAGAACGCGATACTCGCCTGGAGCGTATGACGTTCCAATCTCAAACGAAACCTGCTGTGCTCCTGTCGCTACGTCACGTTGACCGAACAATTCTCCATTCGGCTGGATGAGATTGACTTGGCTGACATCGGTGTCTTCCGAGAGTTCCACCACGACCGTTGTCCCATCAACAGCAACGCGCTGAAGTGGACCTTGGTCATTTTGAGATGGAGACCCATTACTGGGTGTTCCGGAGCTCTCATTTGTATTCATACACCCAGCAAGGGTTGTGAGTGCGGCGCCGGCGACTGTTCGGAGGGCGGTTCGCCTACTGATGGGTGGGGTATCTCGTGTCATGAATTGCGTTGGAAGATGTCTGCTGGACCGAGCATCCGCAGGAGGCGCTTGCCAGCGTAGAACATCACGAAGAACGGCAGGAGCTGCCAGCCGACCTCGAACACCAGCGCAAACCAGCCGTCGATCGTTCCTAGAGGGTGCCAGCGGGCCGTCGCGGTATCACTCACGTACGCCGGGTCGTGACCGAGCCACGAGCCAGAGTGGTACCGAGCCGTGTAGATGCCCGGTTCGTCGATGGTCACGATCGCCACCCCCGAGGCGTTGGTCTCGACGCGCTGATCTGCGACCGTGATGTACCCGTTCCGGGTGGTGCCGCCGATTGGATACTGACGGCTATCGTCAAGCGCAATCGGCGCACCAGTTTGATTGTCCCGCAGTTCGACCCTGAGCGTCGCTTGCGACTGATTCTGCTGGATAACCTTAACAGTAAGATTGCTGCGGTGGAGTTGTCGCTCGGAGCCGGCATCCGACTCGACGATTGACGCATTCACGCCCCGGACGATTCCCGCAACATGGAGCGCCTCTCGATCGACGTTCTCAGCTCGAACGGCGACGCCGTACGTCGTCGTGTACGATTGGTTGACGATGTCGATATTGATGTTCTCACCGATGGTGCCGACCGGAGACGGGCGGTCAGTCCCCCAGGTCTCGATGAGTTCCGGCCCGTCTCGAACCGGCTCGGCACGCGGCCCGATCCGCGAGGGATAGGCGTGGACGTACACCGGAATCGCGTCCGACTCGACGGTGGCGCTATCCGTGCGATTCGACCGGACGAGCGTGTCCCAGTTGGTGTTCCGAGCGGTGTAGAACCGCCAGATGCCACGGACCCGTGCCTCACCGTCCTCCGTGAGCGTGTACCCCTGCCACGGCCGCGACTGGAAGATGGCCACGCCGGCTTCGCCGTTCGGATACTCGGCGTAGTAGGGGTACGCCGAGAGGTCGTAGATCTCGACGGCGATCGAATCGGAGACGTTGTGTGATTCCGTCCGATAGGTGACGTCGACGTCCGTCCGGTCACCCAGGTCGGTCCTGACGGTTTTCTTCAGCCGGACGCTAATCTCCGCTTCCAGCGTGAGATTCGCACTCCAGTCGTCCTCGATCTGGTAGTCGAGGACAGGCGTATGGGCTCCGTCACGCTCGGCGATGGTCTCGCCGTCCTTCTTCAACCGGACTTCTTCGATCTCGTGCTCCGTGAGCGACCATGAGATAGTTGTGTTGCCGGAGGAACTCCCGTTGGGGACGCGAACGCGGTAATCAACGAACCCGCGCATCGTCCCATTCGGTGCGATATAGAGTGGGGTTTCACCGGACTCGAGGTGTCCACGAGTGGAGGGCTGGACCGCGAAGATCGTTGCGTGAGCATCTTCGATGAAGACGCCGTCCTCAAGGTCCGCGTGCGGCGGATGTACGGACGTATCTGGGCCGCCGGCGTCGAGGTCCTCAAAGTCGTTCCGCGTCCACGTCGCCGCAGTCGCCGGCGGTCGTTTGAACGTAACGTCCGTCCCGTTGGCGACCTGATGGACGGCGGAGCGGTTCTCGCCGTAGCGCTGGCGGTACTCTTCTTGGCTGATGTAGTTGTCCGCATCACGTGACCACAGCGTTGCCGACTCGTTTTCCGTGAGCCCATTCCCCTCCGTACCTGGTCGTGGCGGGTCAGCGGCGACGATACCCGTGACTAGGCTCGTCGCGAGCAAGCCGGCCATGAGCACGGAGAGCTCTCGGTGGTTCATAGGGCTCGCAACGGTGCTGTGGAGTGCTTACCAGGGGACGAGGTCGACGCACTGCGCCAGCGGGAGGCCCATCATTGACCCGGCGACGGTGTAGAGCGGGCCGAGGACGACGAGGACGACCGCGGACTTCATCGCCGAACGCTTGTGGCGCTTGAGCCCCTTCTTCTGCTCGGGATTGAGGGTGAACATCTCGATAAGGGAGTCAGCCTGCCAAACGATTGCGAGGCCGACGATCCCCAGCGCGGTGGTCAGCTGGAAGAACCCCTCAATCATACTCGGGAGGTTGTCTGCGCTACAGACCGCGTTACTCTGGGCTGCAACCGGTTGAACGGCAAACAGGCTCAGGAGGACGATGGTGAGCGCTGCCTGCCGAGGGATTTTCCCAGTCAGCGGTGACTCGGTGTCAGTGCTACGCTCAGGGTCGGAGGGAGTCTGGTCCTGTGACATAGCGGGTCAATCATCGGTGGCGTCTCCAGCCGTTGGCTGGTTCTGCTGCTCTTCGACGAGCGACTGGAGGTCGTCGAATCGGTTGGTGTCCTCTGCGATCTCTTCGAGGGTGTAGCCCTGCTCGCGGGCCCGTTCGAGGAGGTCGCGGAGCTCATCGGGGTCAACACCGCGGACTTCCATTTCCTCGCGGAGGGCGCGGCGATAGAGGGCGGAGGCGTTGATGTGGTCGTTCCACATCAGGTACAGGTCATCGATGTCCTCGATGGTGACTGACCTCGTAATCATACATGCGGGTATGGGTATGCACCGGCTGAGTCCCGGTACATATTGGCACGGTAGCTGGATGAGGAATAAATGCTTTCTGGCTGCCAAGTGGTGCAAATTTATCCGATAAATTATAACCAAATCACTTGTTGACCTAGTAGAAAAAGTCTTAACCAACATCCACTGAGAAAGTTGGGCATCTGTTGGTTAAGAATGAGAATCAGCTCGCTTACTCGAGCTCTACAACCTCGCCGTTTCCGTCGTCGAGGAGCCCCTTCTCGCCTACGCCCGCGGAGAACTGACTCACGATGAACATGAACAACGTCGAGAGACGCACGAATGAGACACCTGAATTCAGACCACGGACGGCCATAACTGGAGAAATAGGTATTCGGCATGCTTAGCAGTATAAAAAAGCAGTCCACCGACTTTTCGAAGAGAATCTCGCTCGTGAACTTGATTAAGAAGCACAGATGAGTAGTAATACGCACGCAGATGGGCCACGTCTACTACCACCACCCCGGCGACAAGCAGTTCTCCCTTGACTTCGTCCATCCAGCTCCTGCCAAAATCGTCTCGAAGATCGTCGACTACGGCGACGACGTCGCTGTGAAGGTCCAGAAATACGATATCGACGAACCGTTCTACGTCATCTACACATCCCGCGTCGGCGGTGGGCCTGTTCAAGAGATTGATTTTAACCTGAACGAGTCGCTCTCAGAGATGAGTGCCGACAACAGTACCATCATCGTTCGTCTTCTCGAGATTTACCGCGCACTTATCGCTCAGAACGAAGAAGAAGAGGGAACTCCCGTTGAGGCGTACAAGAATATCGACGTCGATGCACTGCCGGACGTTCTCGACCGGACGTCGTGGGAAGGATCAGCAACAGACGTAGCGGGCCGACTCGCCTCGAACCTGATCCTCAAGCACGCGCTTCCAAATGCCAACCATCGAACCGCTGTTGCGCTGATTCAGTTCTACCTCCGGCGACTGAATCCGGATTTCGCTATGCCGGAAACCTCTGTAGAGACCGATCCAGAATCCTACGACTGGCGAGAGTGGGTGAACGAGTACATCAACGAATCGAAGCGACTGTTGACCGTTCGACGGAAGAACGTCCTCTTCAAGCACCTGTATAGCTTCGGTGCGCGGACGCTTGAGCGAAAACACGCAGTCGAGATCGATCTGACTGAATACGAGTTGGATATGTACCCAAGTGAGGCGAAAATCGCCTACGCGGAGAAGCACGAAGATCTCTGGGTAACGTTTGTTGAGGAGGCTGTCGAACGTGCCGGCTATCCGGAGCTAAAAGAGACGTCTGGCCTCTCGAAAGCAGAATTCGCCGAAAAAATCCGAGACCTCAACTAAGCGGTTCTACTAGTCTTGAAGCGTGGCGACTGTTCGGCCCGTTTCCTCGGCCTCTTCGCTGCGCGACATATTGTACGTCGCGAGCGCTTCGTCAACCGCTTGGTCAAGGCTCATTGGTTAACCTAATCTAGGTTCTCCTCCCGTATAAACGCTTGCGTCAATCGATCTGTTCGAGTGCTTCAGTTGCGACATCACCCAATTCACCGGCTTCAATATGCGAATACCGTTCACGAACCATCTCCTCCGAGTTATCGAGATAGCGAGCCGCAACAGTGTACCCGAACGCGCGGACTAGCACCTCGCCCATTCCACGTCGACCACCGTGGGGCGCGAGATAGTCGTGTTTCGGATGGTCGATGTCGATCTCTGCAGCCTCTGAGAGCCGTTGGAGAATCGACCGTGCGCCGTCCGTCGTGATCGATGGAGGCCGAATGTCCTCATCGAGCGCCAGCAGCAGGTCGCGAGCGTACTCCGCACGGCGTTCAGTGATTGCTTCTGGGCGTTCCCCTCGATCGGCGAGGTCATCCTGGACGAGCTCTGCGAGCGTCCGTTGGTCGAACGTCGGAAACACCGGCCACTGCTCCGTCGGCGGGTCCATCAGCTGGCGATAGCTTCGCAGCGGAGAAATCACTGGATCGGGGAGACTCGCGGCGTCCCACTGCTGTTTCTTCCGGTAGACGTCCATACTCCCGTCGTCGAGGGAGAGATCCTCCCAGCGGACGCCGCGCCGGCGCGGGTCGTTTGGATCTCGGAGGAGTTCGCCAACGCGGACAGCGGTGTACGCGAGGACGAACACCAGAGCCCGGTCACGAGTCGCCTTCAGCGCTACGTAGCGCGCTCGCTGCTTGTCGAGGGGGTCAGTATCCTCTGGGAGTGTCGTGTACGCCTCGACAGCGTCGCGGGCCCGTTCGTCGACGTGGCGGGTGAGAGCGTGGCGCTGTTCAGACGTCCAGGCCTGCTGGTCGCCGGGCTTGCGGCCGTCGTCCTCCGGTAACGGCGCCATCGCACTCGCCCGCTGCGCGTAATGCGCCTCGAGATACCCTTCGTTGACACACCACCCACACCAGGCAGAGATATAGCGGTAATAGGTTTGTACCGTGTTCTGCTTGAGTCCCCGATCTCCACCGAGATGTCGGGCGTACTCCCGGAACACGCGTTCGTCGAGATCGTCGAAGGTCGGTTTGCGGTCGACGTCGTCGGAGACGATCCCGGTCCAGTCGTCGGCGCCGCGGTCGCCGGCGGTCCACTCGGCGAACCGTTCAAGCTCGCGTGCAGCGTTACGTCGATAGTTCCCACCGTCGCCGCCGCGGCCTTTCCCCTTGTCCTGGAGGTAGCGCTCGAAGGAACTCGCGAGTGACTGATTAGTGCGTTCTCGAGGTGTCATCGTTCCTCGTTCGCGTACTGGTAAGTCGGACGGACGTCCTCGAAGAGCGTTTCGACGATTTCCCAGAGGATCAGGGAAGGAGTCTCGTATTCAAATGTGATCCCCCAGCGGTCCTCCGTATTGGCGGCAGAGTACTGGAAATGCGCCCGTCCGAGATCGGGATGGTCCTCGTCCTGGTGCCAGCCGGCGTGAAAGCCCGTGTTCGGATCGGTGTAGTTGATACGGAACCAGTCGTGAGGGTCCTGTCGATACCACTTGACGGTCAGTTCCGGCGAATCAGGGCCCGTTGGGGGATTAAGGCGGGCTGGATCAAAAACCGCCCGCAGCTGCTTGGCCTCGATATCGTCAGGAACGTACTCGACGGCCGTGATCTGGGGGACACGGTCGAGGACGTCCCGCTTCAATTGGGCGTAGAGGTTCGCGTTCGGGTCACCACCTGGATGCGGGACCGACATCCGTTAGCTGCTGGCCTCGGCAGGCTCTGTCGTCGGAGCCAGGAAGTCCCACTCGCGAATGGCGAAGCCAACGATCTGGATACGACGCTGAAGGTGCTCCCACTCGCGGGCAATCTCACGGCGACGGTCTTCCTCGTCACCGTCAAGGGACTCGTCAGCGAGCGTTCCGCGAAGCTGATTCGGTGACTCGACGCCGAATTCGCCCTCCCAGTCGCGAATCTGCGTCTTCATATCGGCGAGACGGTCCGTAAGCTCCTCGACAGTGTGCCCACTGTCTCGAAGCCGCATCGCCTCCTGCATCGCTTGGCGGCGATAATCTGGGTAATACGTGGTGTGAGTCCCGCTTTCGTCACGGTGGAGGATGCCATCGTCGACGAGCCGATCGAGGACGCGTTTGGTCGGCTCGTGTGACCAGCCCGCTTCCGAGGCGATCCAGTTGGCCGTCTGAGGCTCCGAAAGCTGCCGGGCGGTCATCCTCACGCGGTCTTCGCCCGTGGTCTGGCGTTCCATTAGGCCCTCGGAGTTCGGTTCGTCTTCGGACATACAACACCGTTCGCGCTTTGTCTTAATATAGGTTGAGGTCATTAGTTCTATATTGAGTGCGTTTCTTCGCCATCGCCTCGACCCCGGCTGAGGAGAGTCATAGCAAACTCGGAGCCCGGTCTTGTCGGCTCTACCCCGGGGAAGCGCCGTCGTGAGGCGGTTGCAGCATTCGTGCTTCACCGACGGCGGCGTGGTACTTCAAAGTGGTCGTGATTACCGGCGTAATCAGGACCACTTGTAGTATTTGGCTCATCGGGAGAATTCGGAGGTCTAGAGTCTCTTAACGCCGTAAATCCGTAATACAGTAGAATGTATATCGTATATCGCTATACAAAATTTTACGCCTCGCGCAGATCACAGTTTCGGAGGATAGGTCAGTTCTGGGTTGAATCGCCGTCGGTTTGTGATACTTCCCACTTATCAAGCGTCGACTTTGGACCTTAGCGGGCATGTCCATCAAGCGAGCTGGGAACTTACGCGGATTCTGGCGCTGCTGAACGGTGTCACCACTCCCGAGCGGCGAGCCCGGTGGGGAATCGGTCGCTCAGTCGGGTGGTATCAACGCCGAGGCGATTATCTCGACACACTCACCCGCGGTCAGCACGGGTGCGTAGTTCATCTCGCCGTTGACACCCGCTTTCAGCAGGGAGTCCGTGAGTCGCCAGATGTTGTAGAGAAGTACGGCGAACACGAAGTAGAACAAGCGAACGCGGTAGTCCTTCGAGGAGGTCTTCGCCAAGAAGTCGTTCTTGATGCTCTTGTACTCGTTCTCGATCTGCCAGCGACGGCTGTAGCGCCGACAGAACGTCTCGGCTTCATCGGGGCCGACTCGGAGATTCGTCGCGAACACGGTTGTCCCCTCGCCGCTCGTCGACGGCACGTACAGAAACCGCATCGGATGTGAGCCAGCCTCGACGTGAACGGAGGCCGACTCCACAGCTACCTCTTGGTCATCCTCGTCCATCTGCTCTATCACATCGCGTTCGGAGCTGGTGATCCGTTTCGGGATGAGGTAGTTCACATTTAGGTTCGAGAGCGTCTGCAACACGCGCATAGAATCGAACTCGCGGTCGCAAAGCACCGTCTCGATGGGGACGTGCTCTTTCGCGCGCTGAACGAGTCTGCGTACGACGCGATGAATCTGGTTCGGCGGGTTCTCATCCCACGCTGAACTCTCACACACTGGCTCGACTGCCAGAACAAGGGGGATATTCCGCCCAATGATCGAGAGGGTCGCAAATTTGAACGCTCGACCCTCCCCATCTTTCGTCCCGCTCACCATCGGCATCTCCTCAACATCCCCATAGTAGGGAACAGTCGTGATATCGATGGCGGCAGTAACAGGCCGACGGAACGACGCTTCAGAGGCGATAACTGAGAGCAAACGATCCGTCAACTCATTAAATCCATCCACAAGTTCTTGAGGTTCGAATTGCTTGACAGCGCGGAGGTGGGTATCTCCATGGGGTCCGTACTCCGCGCCTCGTCGATACTGGAAGCGAGCGGCCCCCTGGGCGGTGCCACAGCTGACCATTCCCATGTAGGTCTGCAACTCAAAGAACCGCGTGTCCTCGTAGGAGGCGTTCGCGGCCCGGTCTGACTCGAAGTGGTCAAAAGCGTGATCACGGGCAAGCCGCGTCGTCTGGACGATCTCGTCCTGCGAGAACGATTCATCCTCCGCGGAGTCCGCGTCTTCTTGAGTATCGTCGACGATCTCTGCCTTGGGGCGCACTTCGGGTGCAGAGATGTCGAAATCGTGGACCTCTTTGACGACGAAGTGGGCGGCGGTCTGCACGTATTCGTGGACAGCGTCGTCGAATCGGTTCCGCCACGCCCGCGAGAATGCCGATTCATCGGGGACACGACTGAATCCGAGGAGAGTGGCGACTTCCGGTTGTCGCGTTAGTCGTCGCGTGAATGCGGCGTACGACACCCCTGTAATCTCCATGAAAATGAACGCGAGAACCATCGCGCGAAAGGAGAGCGGGGCAGGATGCCACGCTGGATACCCGTCTTCGATGGCATCAATCGAGTGGTCGATATTCTCAAACGCGGTGGCAAGGTCGGTATCATGGAGATCGTTTCGGATAGCTATCCCGAGTTGATACGCTTCGCACAGATAGCGCATTCGAGGACTCTCTCTTCTGTTTGTCCCGTCAGAACTCTCCATGTGAGCGCTTCAAAACAGGATGTAAAGCAAATTTTGAAGGACTTATCGAGACCAGCCCCGACGTTCTGCAGGTGCCAGTCGGTACAGGCACCTGCTGATGCTGGACTACACCCTCCCTAAGCTCGGGATCGCAGATAGCGCTATGAGAGCGGTGATTTCACGAGTAAGTTCGCTTCGGAACGAGGTCAAGCGTTCAGAACCTTCTCTCGTGGGCACTCAACAGTGAACACCAGAACGTAGGCCAGCTGATACAGGAAATTGAAGAGCTGTTCGCCTAACGTGCGAAGTCAAATAACTAGACAGTGCCTCTGATATGGTAGCTCCGTTAGACGAAGATATCGTTATTAGCCTGGAAATCGTATCTTGTTATACATGAAAACAGCAACCCGGCAAATTGTCACCGAGGAACTGTGGCGGAGCGCCGTCTGGATAGCGATTGGCCTGTTTGGCTGGTCGATGATTATTGCATCTACTGATCTCATTCAGGCAAGTGCGCTAACCGCACTCGGACTTCCAATACTGACGTGGGCGGTATTGACGGCGGTGATGGTTGGTATCCGAGTCACTACTGGGTTAGAATTGAAGGCGAAGACTGAAAACAGCCAGCTGCTTTGGCTCATTACTGGAAGTGTCCTTGGGGGGTTCTTTATCCTCTATGACGTACTAGTTAATGGGCGAGATCCAGTAATATTCCTCTGGTTCGGGGGTGCTGTCGCAGTTGGTGTCGGAATTTGGCGATTAGGTCTGCGCAATAAATCCGCATCAAACACCAACTGAGATTTTTTCAACACAAGGTTATTGTCCCGCTCGAACAATATAACCCCGCCAGATCAGGGTACCGAGTACAGCCCCAACTATATATGCCACACTTATACCCCATGATTGGTTTTCTACCAAAATCATCCAAAAGACGAGGAATCCCCCCACAACTAAGCCTACAAACCAGACCAAATACTTTCCACTTGCTGTTTCAACTTTTAATTCCATTCCTGTAGTAACTCGAAGAGTAATCATAAAAATCGTAAGTGTCGCCCATGTCAGAAGCGGTAGCCCAAGAGCAGTGTATGCAGTTGCCTCTAGCTGATCAGTTGATGAAAGAATCATTGACCAGCCGAACAACCCAACTGCAATCCAGACGACGCTCCGCCACAGTTCTTCGTTGATAATACGTCTAGTATTGTATTCCATATTTGAATGGTTGTATGAATGCTAAAAATCGAACTGACGGAATTACGTTATCTGCTCAATACCGCACGAGAGCGCACAGGAACCACCTACTACACCGACACAGGCCAAGCACGCAACGCACGTGAGCTTGCTCGGGTCTGGGAGGCAGAGACTACAGCCAACCGTCCAGCAGAATCCCCAGAACGAGGTGCTTCGGAGGGCGACACAGTTCACCCAGCAATCCCAAGCGCTCGCTTGTATGGTGATGACGTCGCCGCTGCTCTTGTCGAGTTCAGCTGTGACTAGTCTGTCCGGACCGGAATCGTTACTCTCTCGATCAACGACAGGGATATGCAGGTACATCTTCGCCTGCCCTTCGAAAGCGCTCACCGCGGCTTTGTCTTCACGGAAATCGAACCTGCCAGAGTTGTTCTGCACGTACTGCTGGTAATCCTCGTTGTTCCGAACCGACTTGAGAGCAGACTGCTCATGTTTCTCATCAGGTTCTCGATTTACCGACTCTACATTACCCTGCTTACCAGCGCGAGCACGGACTACCTCACCCGATTCGAGAATGACTCCTGCGGATGCCTTTGCGGAGTCGGTGTCCGTTGCAAACCCGAGAGCAGTCTCCCCACCCCGAACCGGAATCAGGATTTGTGTGAACGTGTTCTGCTTGTCCCCTGATTCCGCGACAACCCTGAATGCATTCGCGGCATCCTTGTCCAATCGATTACGTCCACCAGGGATCTTCGAAAGGACGGTTTCCATTACCTCCGTTTCTAATGCTGCTTCCACTTTCTTCGCCGTTTTTTCCTCCGATAACTTTTCGCGAGCCGAGTTGTCTGGAGTCCTAGCTTCGACAGAACGGATTGCTGAGACGCCGAATGCACTAATCCCCGCAGAAGCACCGACACTCTTGAGCACACCACGCCGTGTGGTTGAGGGACCGTTTGACTGTCGGTACTTGTTGAGCGCTTCCCACGTTTCAGCACAGCCGCCACCATCGTCTGACTCTTCGCTCAACTCGTCTTGGTACTGATCGACTTCGAGGTCTCGTTGGTTATCATCTGGCATGTGGATACACCACACTGGGCACACACTCAGCTATTGTATTCATCTCACCGACTGATGAATCCATCATGCGACGGGGGGTACCCCCATTGGTTGCGACCCCACCCCAGTTTATACCCCCTCCCCCCACGAGTTGACCCCCACCCCCACGGCGTGAGTTTTTCCGTCGTGGGGGAACCAACAGTTATCCTGTTAAATAGATACGAGAAATTAAGGCCATCCTGTGTGTAACAGCTTGACATGCCCCGCCCACCCGATGATTGCCTTGACGCCGTCCTCACCGAGCGTCACCCATTCCTCCGCGCACTCATCGAACAACCTCGCTCGAAGTGTGACCTCGAAGACGAAATAGACGGGTCGCGCTCCACACTCGACCGCGCGCTTCGTGACCTCGCCGACGCCGAACTCGCCACGTACGAAGACGGAGTGTGGAAGCCCACGCCCCTCGGACGATGCAGTTACCGGACACGAAACGCGTATCTCGAACGCTTGGAGAATCTTGCTGAGGTGGCACCACTATTCAACGAACTCTCTTCCGGGAGTCCAGTCGACTGCGCATTCGTTATCGGAGCAGATGTCCACGAGACCGATCCATCGATGCCAGATGCAATCATGCAAACACTGCTCGACAGTGTCGAAGGTGGACAAGTCGTTTCCGTTGTGACGCCTGTCGTCGTCACCGGCTTCGCTGAAGACTTCTACGAGCGCGTGAGTCGTGGTAAGAACTACTCGCTCGAACTGCTCATCCCACCAGACGTGTTCGAGCGCACCCGTGCCGCGTTTCCAACACTCACGGACGAACTGCTGGATGACGAGAACGTGAGCCTGCACACTGCATCGATCCCATTCAGTTTCGGGCTCTGGATCGTCGATTCAGCCGAGGCAGGCATTATCATCTTCACCGACCAAGGCGTGCGTGGCATCCTCGTGAACGACACCACAGAAGCGCTCGACTGGGCGACAGAGCAGTATGAACGCGTGAAACAGGACGCTGACCCGGTCTTCCTCCGAGGCCACGTCTAAATAGGCGAGAGATCAGCTGCCAATCCTCGATTCAGACCACGATCTTCTGAATAAAAGGCACGCATGAAATCCATCCTCCGAGGTTGTGCGCAGAGTGCAGTTTCGGAGGATAGGCCAGTTCCAAGTCGAATCTCCGCCGGTTCGTGGTCTATTTCCCAACGAATCGCTCGATTCCTGTTCATTCAGAACGAGATAATCGGACGAGCATGGGAAATTGCGCGGATTTTTGTGCTCCTACAGAGCGTCGCCACTCCCAAGCGGTGACCCCGGTGGAGAATCGGTCACTCAGTCGGGCGGAATCAATGCCGAAACGACGATCTCGACACACTCACCCGCAGTCAGGACCGGCGCATAGTCCATTTCGCCATCGACGCCCGCTTTCAGCAGGAAATCCGTGAGTCGCCAGATATTGTAGAGGAGTACGGCGAACACGAAGTAGAACAGCCGGACGCGGTAGTCTTTTGAGGAGGTCTTCGCGAGGAAATCGCCCTTGATAGACTTGTACTCGTTTTCGATCTGCCAGCGGCGGCTGTAGCGGCGACAGAACGACTCGGCCTCATCGGGGCCGACTCGGAGATTCGTGGCGAAGACAGTCGTCCCCTCACCACTCGTCGACGGCACGTACAGAAACTGCATCGAGTGACTTCCCGATTCGACGTGAACGGACGCTGATTCGACCGCTACGTTTTGTCCATCGGCATCCATTGTTTCGATGACCTCCCGCTCAGTGCTATTGATCCGTGTGGGAACGAGGTAGTTCACGCCGAGATTCGAGAGTGTCTGGTAGACTCGCTTAGAATCGAACTCCCGGTCACAAAGCACCGTCTCTACGGGGACGTGTTCTTTCGCTCGTTGAACGAGCCGCCGAACTACACGGTGAACCTGATTCGGCGGATTCCTATCCCACGCTGAGCTCTCCCGAATCGGCTCCACAGCGAGCACGAGCGGGATGTTCTCGCCGACAATCGAGAGCGTCGCGAACTTGAAAACCCGTTCTTCTTCACCTTTTGTACCGCTGACCATCGGCATCGCCTCGACCTCGCCGTAGTAAGGAACTGTCGTGACGTCGATCGCGGCCGTCACGGGTCGTCGGAACGAGGCTTCCTCCCCGATTACCGAGAGTAGTCGGTCGCTGGCCCGGTCGAACCCCTCGATCAGCGCTTCCGGCTCAAATTGCTTGACCGCCCGCAAGTGCGTGTCCCCGTGTGGACCATATTCTTCGCCACGCCTGTACTGGAAGCGAGCAGCTCCCTGCGCAGTGCCACAACCAACCATCCCCATGAACGTCTGTAGCTCGAAGAACTGCGTATCCTCGTAGGAGGCGTTCTGCGCTCGATCAGAATCGAATCCGTCAAATCCGTGGTCCCGTGCGAGGCGTGTCGTCCGGTGAACCTGCTCGTCCGAAAACTCAGTGCCTGTAGAGTGGGTTTGCTCATCGTCGTCGGCCGACTCTGGGTTCGAGTCAGTGACCTCCTCTTTCGGACGCACCACGGGGACAGGAGGTCCGTAGTCGTGGACCTCTTTGACGACGAAGTGAGCGGCGACGGTCACGTATTCGCGGACCCCATCGTCGAAGCGCTTGCGCCAAGTGCGCGAGAGAACCGACTCGTCAGGAACGTGGTCTAGCCCGAACGGTTCGGCGAGCTCCTGATGCGTTTCGAGAGTCCGATAGCTGTCGCCGGTAATCTCCCGATACATAAACAGCCGGAGCATCCCCTGGAACGAATCGGATGCCGGGTGCCAGTCCGGGTAGCCGTCTTGGAGATGTTTTGTGTAGAGCGTGACGCCGCTCACCGCAGCTCGGAGACACGCTCGATCTCGCAGTGTTTCGCTGAGCTCGATTCCGGTTTTATAGGCGTGGGTCAGCCGGCGGGCACGGTCCGACAGCGGGTCCAAGATCTCTGACATCGTTTTTCAGTTGTATAGATGTTACAAAAATATGCGAATATGTTATTTATGTAGTCTAGTCTGGCTCAAATAGTCGGCCCAGTTGTCTCAGGTTGAGTATATTACCATATCATACACGGATACAGCTATTCATCCAAATCAATATCGGACCCGGTGTCCGGGTGTCCTACCAGTAATAAATAAAAACCGGCAGCAAGGAATACGAGCATACCGATTTCAATAACCGTTCTCGCTGTCCCACTCGGATTTCCTAACAAGACAAATAATTGTGGAGCGTACGTTTGAAATAATAACCCAACCAGCAACAGGACACTACCAATCCGTGTAGGTTGACTCATCCGGGACCAACGGTATGCCCAAGCAACACCGGCACCGAGTAATAAAATCGTTCCGAGTACCGTCCGGAGGGTAAGTTCGAGCGGGGCCATTATATCTGAATTTGCGAGGAGATCATAAATCAGTTAGGTCAACAGAGCGGCTTCGGACCAAGGCATGGGTCGCAGAGAAAGCCCAGCTTTGGGGCTGAAATAATCGCTCCCAAACAAGTCGTACAGGTCTTGAATTCTTTGAAAACGCCACACAGGGAGCAGGCCGCAAAAATACCTCCATATGCGCGTGCCAACCGGTACCAACAATTCAAGTCTGGCACACATGGGCCGCATGGTAGGAGAGCGGCGGTTTGGACGCCGTCATTAACCGAGAAGGTGGATACAGCCCCAGAATCATCAGTTTCGTCCTCTATTTCATCAAGTAAGTCACGGTATTCTTCAGTCGTCAGTGAGGTCTCTTGAGTGTTCAATTCACCACTTTCTGCTGAAGTTGAAACAACATCTGCACGTGCAGTATCTTCTCCAGTGTCAATATAGGTGACCGTAGTATAGGTCGGTGGGGAGTCGTCTCGATCGTCCCACCCGAGGAAAGCGTCGGGGATTCGTTCCACATCCTCGTCGGTTTGAAGAGATACGCCCGTATCGAAAGGAAGATCGACGGTCCGATAATCGATATCTACATCCCCGACGCCCCGTATTCGAAAGGCAACGGCGTCCTCAGGTTGTTTGTTATAACTATGTTCAGAGGCGGCATCATTCAGGAGCTGCTGAACATCGCTGTTACCCAGCGCGTCGTCAACTGCTTCTCTACGACGTTTCCCGGCCAGTCGTTGAATGACAACCTCTCGTTCGCCGTTAGTGCTATCGCTTCCATCACCAAGATCCTTTTTATTGTCTGCAGTGGCAACTCCCGGCACGAGCGTTGTAGCGATTCCCAGAGATCCAATCTTTAGAACTGTCCGGCGGTCAACACCTGGGCGCGGATCGGGACTACTCCGTATATCCGACAATTTTTCCCACGTCTCGGTACAACCACCACCATCATCGACAGCGTCGTTCAGTTCGGCTTGGTACTGGTCTGGGTCGGAGTCTGGTTTTTCCATGGTAACACACCACTTGCCATTCTTTCGCGGTTTGTATTCATGTTAATTGATGAGTACCCCTCCCAGACTACTCCCACCCCCCTCACTTGCTGAGGGTCCCCCTCAAGCTGTACACATACCATTGACATAGTTCGTGTACAGCCAATTAACCTCCCCAGAACTGAATACGCTCACGCTACTAGAACCCGCTAATGAAACAACCCGATCCCGCCGATTTTGAAGCGCTCATCGCAGACCGGTCGGGTTTTCTCCGTGTCCTCACCGCGGCGCCACGCTCAAAACGCGACCTTACCGAATTGTTCGACTGTTCGCGCTCGACGATTGATCGAGTGTTACGCTCGCTCGCTGACGCATACCTCGTTGAGTACCAGGACGGTGAATGGCACGCAACCGCCGCCGGGGTGTGTGCATATCGCAAACACGACGAGTACGCCTCGTTCCTCACCGACCTCGCCGACGCAGCACCGATCCTCGCTGCGCTCCCCACCGAGACCCCCATCGGTGAAGCGTTTCTTCCGGGATCAACTGCGCATATTGCCGAGAGCAGTGTTCCCGATGCAGTCCTCGATGTAATGCTTTGCTCAGTCCGCGGAGCATCTGTCGTCCGAGGGCTAGTCCCGAAGGCGCCCGCAGGCTCAGCGACTGAGTTCTACGAGGCAGCAGTCACAGATGATTCTGCTACACTGGAGTTGGTGCTCGATGGAGACGTATTCGACCGATTATACGAACTGAATCCACAGGAGACGAAAGATGCGTTAGACAAACCGAGCGTTACGTTGTTTCGCGGGACGATTCCGTGGACGTTTGGGCTATGGATAGCGGATGAAACGGAGGTCGGTGTCGTCGTTTACACGGAACAAGGAATTCAGGGCTGTATGCTGAATGATACTAAGACTGCGGTTGAGTGGGCGACAGAACAGTATGATTCGGTTGAGCGAGATGCAGAGGAAATTTTCCTTCGTGGAGGTCCCAAAGGGATACGGTAACGGGAAATCCCGTAGTCACACTTAGTGTTCGCTGAAACGGATTACTAAGAAAAAAATCAATTTCCAATTTCTATTCGTTTTCTATATCTCTGTATAGAAGGCACGCATCAATTCCATCCTCCGAGATTGTGGGAAGTTGAGACTACACCGGATTTAGCGAGGCTGTGATGCGTGAATTTGGCCGATTCAGTCAAGGCAAATCACCTCATATCACTCCCTAAGCGGTCATTCCTGTCATACTTTCAATTGTATGGACGAATTTTCGTGACTTCCAACAGTGTAGCCACTCAGACGGCGAGCTAACCTAGACAGAGTGTCTCTCTACCCAATTCCAGTCTCCTTCTTTAGCAGCGTCAGCGTATTGTCGGCTGTTACGATCGGCGAGTGCTCGTACTCACCAGTCAACTCAACCTGCACGAGCAGATCGACAGCTCGCCAGATCGAGTACAGGAGACACGCGAATGCGAAGTAGAAGAACCGTAGCCCGAAATCCTTCGACGTTGTCGCAGCCATGAACCGTTTGATCGATTTGTAGCCGCTCTCGATCTCCCAGCGATAGCCGTACTCTGTGAGGTGCCCGCTCCCGCAATTCGACATGAACACCGAATACTGCCGGTGATCGTCGTGCTCGGAGTCCTCTTTCCGGCGGTAGGTCAGCGTCGTCTCGTGCCACTCATTTTTTCCGAGATGGAGCTTCCGGTCGGCCTCGTAGCGGTCTTGGCCGCGCTGGAGCAATCGCTTGGCCTGGGCTTTCTCGCTGGTCTGCATTCGTTTCGGCACGACGTATGAAAGCCCACGTTGGCTGAGCATCTCCAGGACGTGCTGGCTATCGAACTCTCGGTCCATCAGCACGTTGTCGACGTGAACCATCTCCTCGGCAGAATTCAAGAGGTCCTTGACGATTTCTAAGCGGGACTCACCCTTCTGAACTGGCCGCGCATCAAGGACGATCGGGACGGCGTTGCCGACTAACTGGACTGTCGCCCACTGATAGGCGTACTCGTCAGTTGTCTCCTTGGTGCCGATAATTTCGTCTTCGTGGCCCGTTCTATCGCCCGTGAACGGGTCAGCTTCGGTAATGTCGATCGCGACGATCCCCGCTCGAAAGAACTGCTCTGTCCCGGCAACTTCGTTCAGGAGCCGAGTGACGGCCTGCCGGTACATCGCTCGAACCTGTTCAATCGAGAGGTCGCGGATGTGCTCGCGATGGGCGTGGCCCAGCGGTGTCCGATCCCGAGTCGATTCGTAGATAAAACTGCGAGCCCCTTCGTTCGCAGCCAGCCGCTCGCGAAGTCCGAGATACGTCTGTAAGTCCCAGTAGGCGTTCTCGTGTATCTCACAGCCCTCGCCACGTTCCAGCGAAAACGCCGGGAAGACGACGCGGCTGACGTGTCCGGTGATCTTCTCTGCCTGCTCCAACGTAGTTTGATCATTCGGGTCTGACTCACCAGACTCGTTCCCGTGGTATCGGAGCTTTCGTGCCGGTTCACGCGGAGTCTCGACACCCGCATTCTGGGCTTTGATGAGAATCGTTCGAGCCGCTGTCTCGACAGTCTCTCGGAGGTCAGGGGTGAACCGCTCGTGCCAGCTTCGCCACAGTGTCGATTGGTACGGGATCGTCTCGACCCCCAGTTTATCGCGGAGTTCAGGGCGGTTCCTGAGGTAGCCAACGAGTGCGGTTTCGTGCTCCCACCCGTGGCATTCTTGCAGGACGAACACCCGGAAGAGAGTGGCCATCTGGTAGCGTGTCGACCCCGCATACTGATCATGGGCGCTAAATCGAAAGTAGGCTAGCGGGAGTGCACAGACGAACTCCTCGATAGAGTCGTGACTATCGTGATCGAACCACGTCTCTGAGACTGTCCGGATATCAGATTCCAGTCCAGCGAGCGACGTTCGATCGTACAGTAGTGTCGAATTGTACGCCGGCCACTCACTATATTGTCGTTGGGCGATCCGTCGAAACGTAGTCCGACAGGACTCACTGGTGTAGGGCATCAGTCTATAGAAAGTAGAACGAACTCAAAACGCGTGTTATATTTAATTAAACGGGGGTGGGGGGGTGGGGTGGGTGTGCCTCTGACGCTTCGCTGGATACCAGTTTGAGAGGTATCCGGTTCGATCATTATTGAGGAAGAATATAATTCTGAACCCAATAGATATACCTGATCAATATTGTCAACGTCTAAGTATTGGCCTTACTATCTATCTTCTAACAGCGAGAGAATCCCGGCGTTCACGCCGGGCGTGAATCGCGTAAGCCCGGTGCCACAGTCCACGCGGGTCTGTCGGGCCGGATATTCTACTTTCACTCCGGTTGGCACGCCATTATGTAGCCACTCCGCCACATGCTATGTATGGCGAATCTGGTCACGCGCACCTACGTTGCGTCCATTCGCAACCACCAGCAGGTGCGCGACGACCTCAATTCGCTTGGGTTCGCCGCCTCGAAACTCTGGAACGTCGCCCGGTGGACCTGCGACTGTATCTGGAGTGAAACCGGCACGATTCCAGACCACGGCACGCTCAAAGCGTACCTCAAGAGTCACGAACGCTACGCGGATTTGAACGCTCAATCCAGTCAGGCAATTCTCGAAGAATTGGCTGAAGCGTTCGACTCGTGGTACGCCCACCGTCAAAATGGCAACGGGGACGCGAACCCACCCGGCTACCGCAAGCAGGGCGACGAGCATCCCCGCTCGACGGTCACATTCAAAGAGGACGGTTTCAAACACGACCCCGACCACAACAGGATTCGACTCTCGAAAGGAGCGAATCTCAAAAAGTCGTGGTCGGACTTCGTTCTCTGCGAGTACGCCACCGGCCCGGATGTGGACGTACAGCACGTCCAGCAGGTCCGAGCGGTCTGGACCGGTAAGGAGTGGGAGCTGCACATCGTCTGTCGCGTCGACACTGGCGATCCGGACCCTCCCGGCGACCGGGTGGCAGGTATCGACCTCGGCATCTGCAACTTTGCCGCCGTCGCGGTCGGAGACGAGGCCCTGCTGTACCCCGGCGGCGCACTCAAAGAGGACGACTACTACTTCCAGAAGGAGCGAGCGACGTGCGACGACAGCGACTCCCACAAAGCGCAACGACTAGACCGGAAGCGCCGGGGGCGGCGTGACCACTTCTTGCACGCCGTCTCGAAGGATGTGGTAGCTGAGTGTGCGGCCCGCAACGTCGGGACGATTGCCGTGGGCGACCTCTCTGGTATCCGCGAGGACGCCGATTGGGGCGACCACGGCAATCTGGACCTGCACGGATGGGCGTTCGACCGCTTCCTCGAGATGCTGGAATACAAAGCCGCCGAGCGCGGCATCAGCGTCGAGCGCGTGGACGAGCGCGGCACGTCCAAATCGTGTGCATCCTGTGGGACGACCGACGACAGCCAGCGCGTCGAACGTGGGCTGTACGTCTGCGACGAGTGCGGGGTGGTCGCCAACGCCGACGTGAACGGAGCCGAGAACATCCGACAGAAGGTACTCCCGAATCTCGTCTGTGACGGGGGAGATAGGGATAACGGCTGGATGGCACAGCCAGCGGTGCGCCTGTTCGACAAATCCACGGGGCAAGTCGCCCCACAAGAGTGGGCGTCCCGCGAACCATAATATCCCAACGCTTGGGAAACCGCGCCGTTCACGGCGCGGAGGATGTCATGTATAGTGTAACTCGTAGATTGCTTCTGCTAATAGGTGTCAATACTCTACACAGTTTTAATCCGTGAATTGCCGCAAGGTTAATCCATCCTCCTATACCGTTTATAAAATGAGGGTTTGGAGCTTCATTGCAGAAATTAAAGCAGAGAAAGCAGCATAGCAAATGATATAATTAACACAATTGAAACATATAATAATAAACCGACAAACTCGATCAATCTCATATCCAAATGAGTACCATATTATGAAGCGACACAGCGCTCCATACGACCAAAACTGAAAGGTATGCTACATTGCTCCACAGATCGATATTATGTCTCGATTGTGCGACTCCGGGAAGCAGGTATTCACCAAGAAAGAATAATAACACTAGTGACACCGACGAGAGAAAGAATAGGCCGGGGATGATTCCGAGAGTCTCAACAATAAGTACGACAATCGGATTGGCTTCTCGCAGTCCGATGCTTAGCCCATAGTACGTGAGACTCGCATCTATAGCTCGTACGAAGACCAATCCGATGAGCAGCGGATATTTATTTTCTGCGAGTACTTCGGTACTGCTGCTGGTAGCACAATTAGTGGATGCCACGGCTCCTCGCACCATATCAGAACTGCTCTACAGGTTGGGATCCGATACGCTGGTCTCTGACCAGCATATCGATCTGATAATCTGTCTCGAGACGCTGGAGTGTCGTATCAGCTTCTTCCTCCAACTCTCGTATTCTCTGGAGGAGATCGCCGTATCGGTCGTCCTTTTCTAGCTCTGTTTTGTCGAGGTTCGCTTCTAACGTGGCTTTCCTCGCGGTGAGTGAGAGAAGCTCTGTGAGTGAATCTTCGTATGTTAGAATCAGCTCTGCAGCTTCCACAGCTCGAAGAAGCTTTGTCCGGTCGATTGGTTTGAGAAGATAGTCATCCACATCGATGGACGCTAGGTCTTCCGTTGGCTGAACAGCTGTTACCATGATCACCTGCTGGGCATCGCCGCCTTCACGAATTGATTGTAGCACCTCCGTGCCAGAGAGGCCCGGCATTCGACGATCTAAAAGGACAATATCAATCGGTTCCTCAGCGAAGATTTCCAGTGCATCTTCCCCGGATGGGCAACATGAACCTCGAACTGCTCCTGTAGCCAAATGCCAAACAAGTCAGCGAGATTCTCTTCGTCTTCGACGATCAGAACGGTACTGGAATGGGTCATCTATTCTCACTCACGCATCTCGTTCGACGATGACACGCACCGTTGATGCGTACATGACCGTCACAAGTGCGTCCTGAAAGAGAAACTCCACAGAGGGCATATGACTGGTCTCCTCGACTGTACGAGTTTTGAACAAGCCATCTAATTTGTCTGCATCAACAAATTCGAACACCGGAGGTGATCTACTGAGTTCCGGCCAGTCTTCGACAGCTTCCATAAGTGTCTCAATGACCGCATCCGAAACACGGACAGGTCTATCAAATTCACGCACTATTTGGGAATCTGTACTCCATCCCGTAGGTTCAGACTCTCGGTGCGGAGAGCTTTGGGCCATAAAGAATACATCTATTCTACAATCAAACGTCTTCTACCCTCTAATATCGGGTTGCCAAATTTAATGCCTATATGGAAAGGCCCACTATTTGGAGCCAGTTTTCCGAATGTCGATAAGCAGGACAGCCCGAGTACTGTAGAACGTGATACTGAGGCAGGTCACAGCTCGGTTGAATCCTGATAGAGAGTCGTCAGCAGATTAGACTCAGCAGCTCGAAGATGCTGGTTGAACGTTGACTGTGCGATATCGAGAGTCTTGGCAATCGACGTCGAATCTGCATCCCGCGGCCAATTAAAATATCCTGCGTAGAGCGCCGTCTGCAAGACTTCTTCTTGCCGGGCGGTAAGAGCTCCATCAAGACGTGCTGAGAGAGAGGTATTAGTTTCTCCCCGCTCACTATCCAGTTTGGATAACAGGGTGAGATCGCTGTAGTCTTCCCGGAGTGAACTCAGATATTCCCCGACGTCGACGGTGAATGGCACGGTTACTGAAACCACGATCTCGTTGGACTCCGAAGCGTTTGTGATTTGATTTATCGCAACTCCTTGATCGGTCAGTTTCTCGCAAAAGCTGCTGTTCCGCACCGGGACTTTACAGTAGATACCATTTCGAGAGTCGCTCAAAATGACCGTCTCTGGATCGAAACCAGCAGCTTCGAACGCCTCGGGGGTCACGTTTTCACCGGTCACTCGCGCGAACAGGAGGTGATCTGGACTCTCAGTCACTACATTCAACACTTCGAGATCCGTCTCCATATCCGAAACAAGAGTTGCAAGGCCAGTATCGTCCTCGAACTGAATTTCGAGAATTGTGCCCCCACCAGATAGAAGCGCCGCCTTTTGCCGGAGTGCTGATATCCCGTGACCTATTATTTGACCGAGCTCTGTGAGGGCTGTCACCTCTTCTTCAGCGAAGGCGTTTGGTAGTTTGGAGTGGACTTCTAATACGCCAAGGATCGAAGCCTCGCTCTGTAGTGGTACAGCCACAATCGAGTTGGTGCCATTTTTCAGTGCGTCTTGTTCCCACTCCGTTTCGGAGCTAGCGGTCATTAAGTCGCTCTCCACGACCGAACGTTCAATCCTGTATGCCCGTTCAGTAGGTGGCAATGTAGAGTTACTCCGCTGGGTATTGTCATCTGCTGGAGTGTCGTTCGCCCCCACTTTTTGATATTGGAGCGAATCCGTTTTGGCTCTGACCTCGATCGTATTCGTATTAATATCTTTTTTACCGATCCACGCCCCGCTAATCAGATCCAGATGAGCTAAAGCATTACAGACCTCTTGCTCCAGTTCTTCTCGTGTATTTGCACTGATAACCGTGGCACTTATCGACCGTATCAGTGTATTGATTCGATCCAGTCGTGTCAGCCGTTCGTTTTGCTCGTTTAACCGCTGGTCGCGTTGCCGAAGGGCCGCCTCTTGTGCTGTTCGTTCGAATGCGCTTGCTGCGTTCGCTGCTAACGTCTTTGCCAATTTGTTCTTTCTTGAGGAGATCTCTGGCGTCGTGGTCATCCCCACCAACAGAACCCCCTCTGATTCTAGTGAGTAGAGTCGCCACGACGAGAACTCCTCTGCCAACCACTGGCTCGACCGAGTATCTACTACGTCTTCGTCGTCAGGAGCCAACTGTTCCGTTCGAGTCACATAGGTCGTCCAGACTGGTGTGTCTCCTTCAGAGATAGTGGGAAGGTCAATTTCAGTAACATCTTCCGTGGATGCGTGTGCTAGTGGGACCAAGCGTCCCGTGTTCTCTTCTCGTGTATATATCGCGGCAAACTCGAATCCGAGTTCCCCGACTGCGGCAGTTGTCACGGTCTCGCCGATGCTACGTTCCGAGTCCGCTGTCATTAGATCGCGGGAAACCGCATGCAGATCCTCAAGCTGTTGTTCATACGCGTACCTCTCTGTAATATTGTGGTAGTGTTCAATCCGCCCGCCTGCATAAAGACCAGTTTGAATCGGTCCGCTCCAGTACTCCAACCACTGCTGCTCTTTCGAAGCCGTCTCAGGGATACGGACGATGGCTTCGACTTCGGAATTCATGTTCTCTAGAGAATGAGTTACGAGGTCAGACAGTGTTTGCTCACCTGAGGGATATTCCTGGTACGATTCAGAAGCAATTCGACTGTAGTCAGACCCTTGGATATCGTCTCTATCAACTCCAAGTAATTCTTCGGTAGTTTCGTTTGCCCACACCACTTGTCCATCACGGTCAATTACAATGACCCCTTCCTGTGATGTGTCTAATACGTCTTCAGTGAGGGACTGGTACTGCTGTTGTTCCCTGCGCTCTGCTGCTGTTCGTTGCAGGCGCTCGATAGCCACTCGAAAATCCCTATCTGGCAGGTTCTGGAGGTACCGTTCGACTTTATCCTCGAGTTCTGTGATTTGGTCTGTGAGTGCCTGGTATTTTGGGCTCGTTTCGAGGGTATCTGCCTCCATGACGGCTTCCAAGGTCGATTGGCGTTCTATCAGCGAGAACAGCTCTTGCAGATCCTCGTTGTACTCGGCACGAGTGAGCATCTGGGAGATAACGTCTTCGAGGTCGTCAGCTTCAACGGGCTTTTCGAGATACGCATCGAATCCCATTTTGACGATATCGAAGTCCGGTGTCACCGCAGAGACGATAACCACCTGGCAGTTCGACTCATATTGTCTGAGTCGCGTGAGAACCTCTCCGCCGGATAACCCGGGCATCATCCGATCCAGAAGAACGATATCGACAGTCGCATCGAACGCTTCCAAGGCTTCTTCGCCAGAGTACGCGGTTTCGACAACATAGCGGTCTGCGAGCCACTCTGCATACAGCTCAGCCAAACTCTGGTCATCCTCGACGACCAGGATTTTTGTATTTCCGTCTTGGGTCATAGTTTACGACACGATGCCCGGTTTTTCTGAGTCCTCTCGAGCCGGTTGGGTGGGGACTTCCAGTCTGATCTCACTCCCATCGCCCGAGGTTTCAACTGAAATCGATCCCCCGGCACGAGTCACCAGTGATCGCACCATCCACAATCCGAGTCCCTGCCCGTGACTCAGCGGCGTTTCTTCGCCAGTTTCGAGGAGATTTTTCTCCATTTCCGGGAGTCCAGGCCCAGTATCGGACACACAAACCTCTACCCACCGTTCATCGGATTGCGAGACACTGATCTGTACGGATGGATGCTCAGTATCGTTCGCTGTGATGGCGTTCTCAACGAGCTCAGAAATCGCCTTGTCAAGTTCACTCGGTATTTGTGATTCTAGATCGTGGTCGGCTGTGATAGTGATATTCGCATTAGCATATTCGTCTTCTTTTTTGGCTTGAATATCCTGAGCTATTTGCTGAGCACTCTGGTAGGAAGCGAGAGCGCTCTCGCTCGTGAGTATATTCTGGAGCTCTTGGGTCTTGTTTGCCATTTCTTCCCACTTGTCGAGAATGTCTCGGATCGTCGCAGCGCGCTGTTCACGAGTGTCTGTCTCTGTGTCCGACGCAAGCAGATCGACATACCCTCTCACTTTCGTCAGATCATTTCGGATATTGTGCCGCATAATCCGGTGTAAGACCTGGACGTGTTGCTGACGCTGTTCCTGAGCTGTAATATCTCGTGCCTCAAATACTAGGAAGCTAAGCTCCCCGTGCTGGCTTGAGATCGGCTTGATCGAGAAGTCGAAGCTGGCGAGTCCATCAACGCCTTCTGCTTCCACGTCGAACCGAACGAATGAACCCGAAGATGCTTGAGTAACTGCCTGTCTAATTTGAGTTTGCACTTCAGACGAATGCGCGAACAGAGGGCATTCCCAGAGCGGTGTGCCTCTGCTCTCCTCCACACGTATGCCGCCGAACTCCATGAAGGGGTCGTTTAGCTCAAGGATTTCACCACTCTGGGTCATCAGACCCGTCAATTGGAACGTTTGATTGAATACGGATTCGAATTTTTTCGTTTGTTCTCTTATATTACTGATGTCACGTATATATAACAGAAACCCACCAATTGCTTCATCGTCAAAGAGATTCCGTCCACGTGCCTCTACGGTAATCCACTCGTCATCCGCATCCATTGCTTGGAACTCTAGCTGAACGCTTGAATCGGAATCCTCCACGGCGGCGAAAAACGCTTCCATTACACGTTCCCGATCCTCTGGATGGATATAATCAAAGACACTCTCTTGATTTAGCTGAGTTGGATCATATCCAAGAACCCGTTCAGCAGAGCCACTAAGATAGGTGAAACACCCGTCGCGATCTAAGATAGACACGACGTCGACTGATTCCTCAACGAACCGCTCTGTTCTACGCCGCTGTTGACGCTGGTTAGTAAGATCTCTGATGACCATCCCGTATCCCAGGAACACTCCATCTTCAGTTTGAAGGGGAACGTATGAGACTTCTGCAGGGAACGACGATCCATCCTGACGGACTCGCTGTCCTTCGTGAGTACTTTCTCCTGCGAGTGATGCCTGTTTTAATAACCGATCAGCAATCCCACGTTTTTGATCCTGTTCAGGGTGTAACTCTGCTGCTGGCATACCAATTGCAGTTTCTTCGTCATATCCAAAGATGTCGGCTGCTCCATCGTTCCAGCTGTCGATCTGTCCATCGTCATCGAGAAGTACAAAGGCGTATTCTTCGAGACTTTCCGAGAGGATCTCGAATCGCTTCCGCTCCTGTTGAATCTGCCGAATCCGTCGTTTTTGATCCGTTATGTCCGTGGCAATCGCGACAAGTCTCTCTCCAGTTTCGTCATCGGGTATCAGAACAGCATCTGTGTGTATCCATCGCGTTTGTTCGTTGGCATCAATAACTCTGAAATCCGCAGACAAGTCGTTGATATCGCCGACTCGTTCTAGTGAATCACGAACACGGTCCCGATCTTCCGGCGCGACGATCTGTACGAACTCTTCATAGTTGTCCGGATCATGGCCAAGTAAATCGACAAGCGTGTCGTCGAATGATATCTGATCCGTCTCAAGACTCCACTCTGCAATACCAGTGTCCGTTCCAGAAAGAACCAATTCGAGTTTCCGGTTTTGTTCTGCCAGGCTCCGAGTCCGTTGCCTCCGACCTGTTACGTCCTGCTGTATGCCAATAAACTTCGAAAGCGTCCCATCTGCATCAGTGACTGGCGTGACAGACAATCGATTCCAGTATTCACTCCCGTCTTTTCGGTAGTTTTTCAATTCTACCGTTACCGGTTCACCGGCCGCAATCGCCTCTCGAAGCTTCGATATTTCGTCTGGGTCTGTCTCGGGTCCCTGGAGGAAACGTGGATTACGACCTAAGGCGTCGTCCTCCTGGTAGCCAGTAATGTCGGTGAATCCTTTATTTACGTACTCGATCGGGTTGTCTTCTCGCTGTGGGTCGGTGATCATGACCCCAACATTCGAGGAGTCAATCGCTTGCTCCTTGAGTTCGAGTTCGCGCTTCCGTTCTCGTTGTGCAGTCTGATCGCGCACAGTACAAACGAGGGGGCCCTCATCGATGATGGTCAGAGAGAGATCAGCCGGGAATGTGGTCCCGTCCGGTCGGGATCCGGTTACCTTACCCCGCCAGTGGCCCTCCGACTCAAGAACAGGGAAGGCTTCCGACTCAAGACGCTCTACCTCATCTTCGTCATAGAGCATCCGCCAAGAGTCCCCGAGGAGTTGGTCAGTACCATCGAATCCATACATATCCACGTGTGTGTCGTCGATGTAGGTGTATTCTCCATCCTCAAGAATAGCGAAGCCGTCTTTCGCATCCTCGACAGCCTGCTGGAACGTCTCTAACTCGCGACGTCGTCGCTCACGGGGAGTAATATCACGGCTAGAAATGACGAGCGATTCGACTCCAGATTCCCCTGTAACCGGACGGATTGTGCCCGTCATGAACCGACTGTCACCGTCCTGATCCGGATGTTCAGCCTGGAAACTAACATACTCGCCAGCAGCCGCTCGTTCGATCCAGTTTTTTAGATCTTCTTGTAGGTCCGAGGAATGCGACCACCAGTCTCCTTCCCAGAACGGTTCCCCCAAGATATCGGATTTGTCGTTCGAAACGTAGTTTAGCGCTGTTTCATTGACCTCAATCGTCTCACCATCAGTTTCTAATAACGCCACCAGCATTTCGGGGTCTTCGAACACCGACTCGAAACGCCGCTCATTCTCCCGAAGTTCCGCTTGACGCCGATATTTTTCAGACACGTCACGGACAACACAGACGATTCGATCGTCTTCCAAGCGTGTCAGCGATAGTTCGGTCGGGAATTCTCTCTTGCCTTCTGGAGATGCAGTTACAGTGCCTCTCCACTCTCCATCAGATCGGAGCGCTGAAAGCGCCTCATCCTCTATGCGCTCGATTTCAACGGCATCAGTATACAAATCACGCCAAGTCTGCCCCAGTAACTCATCTTGGTCCTCGAACCCGTACATTTCGGCATGCGTTTGATCAACGTACGTGTACTCCTCGTTCTCCAAAATAGCAATCCCATCACTCGCGTTCTCGATGGCCGACTTAAACGACTCTAGGCGACGCTGGCGTTCCCGCTGTTCCGTCACATCTCTCGCCACGGTATGCATATAGGCCGCCCCATCGCGCTTGATCCGACGGTTCGAGAACTCGACATCGATTTTACTGTCGTCGCTCCGAAGCAGTTTTGCGTCAGTGGTTGCTGGTTCGCCGGCTAAAATTTGGTCGTGGTAATCCTGATAGGCATGTAAGTCGACCTCTTCGTGAAGATCGGGAATACGCATCGAGAGGAGTTCCTCTCGCTCATAGCCAGTTAACTGGCAAGCAGCCTGATTCACTTGGACGAAATTCGCATCTGAATCACTAATGAAAATGGCATCGTTGGAGCCTTCAAACAACGTGTGTGTCCAATCACGCTCAGCCTGTAACTCCTCGAGGTGTCGGATTTGTGAAATTGCAGGTTCGAGATTCGAGGCGACGATTTTCGCCAGTTCTGCGTCTTTCTGAGTAAAGGCATTGAGTTCAGTAGCTCCGACACTCAAGACGCCGAAATCTGAAATTGGCACAATAATTTCGCTCCGAATCGGGGTGTCTGAATTATACGTGCCATCGGCCTCGTGGACATCGTCGAACACTTCCGGACGGTTCTGTCTGTACACACGTCCGGCGAGAGAGTCAGGTGGAAGGATAGGTGCATCGCCGATCACCTCTTGTGCCTCAGTTGATTCGGCGATTGGGCAGAGTTCGTTTTCCTGCTCATCGTACTCCCAGATCGCCGAAAGAGGCGCATCAAAATTGAGATCCAACATTCGGACAGCAACGACAGAGATGTCCTCGATAGAACCAGCTTGATTCAGTTCCGAAGACAATTCGAGAAGTCCCGCGGGGGTATGTTCCGTGTACGCGTCTCCATCGCTCATACATCCGATGTTGTTGTTCCGCTCTATTATGTTTTCGCTTAGAGAACCATTTCATATCGGCCCTAATAGAATTAGATCGATAAATATAGGGTACAGCTATTCAGCCTTGAGAATCAATCGTGGTAACAAGATGTCGACGGAAGCAGTTGAGGTACTCGGGCGGAAATACAGCGTAGATATACTGCGGGCGGCAAGGGAGCCGCGATCAGTTAGCTGGCTGAGTCAAGAGCTAGATATCCCGATTGCCACCTGTTATAGACGTGTGAAGGAACTCTCTGAGAATATGTATTTAGAAGAGGTCACTGCGGACGAGAGCAGGGACAGAACACAGTACTGTCGAACGGCGGATAGTATTGAACTCAACCTTGCATCTGACGTATTACTTAGCGGCTCTCGATCTCGGGAAACTCAAGAAGTACCAAGAGATACAATACCGTTAGATTCCGTTACGCTTGATGAGTTCTCCCAAACGATTGATGCTGTCGAAGACTACTTCGGGAGTTTGATCGACGATGTTGCTGTTCATGCATCCATTTCACGCCGGCAGCTTGTGGCGGTGCTGGCACGCGCCCAGCTCTCGGGTGGTCAACTCGACACCGAGGGACTGAGCGATAACGGCGACATCGTCCACCAGTCGAACGATGAGACACTGTTTTGGCTTGACGGTGATTTCTGGACGGAGCTGGGCGGGCTCCACTACTTGAGCCCAGACGAGGGACGAGCAGCCAGAGAAGTTCATCGCCGACTCATCGAAGCGGTCGCCGGAGATGTCGCCGACTACAATCGCGAGCGCGATCCGTTTATTCTCATCACGGAAACTCCTGGGTGTTGATATCGTTTTATTTGCTCCGTTCAATATTCAGTGTATATTGTAAGCTTCGGCCGCTACCGACCGTAGTATGTCGGACAGAACAAGTCCTCGGTTAGGTATCATCGTTCTCACTTCTTGACGGGTTGATTGGCGTTACTTGTGGAAGCGTCGGACTCACTGGTTGAGAAAGATCACTTCGTGCGGCTTGACCAAATTCGAGTCGTGTCTGTCGAGAACCGAATCCATTCGGTGGCTGGCAGTCTCGACGACTCGACAATGGGTGAGATCGACGACGCGCTCAAGTTAAGCCACGGGATCGACTGATCGAGAGGTCCTGTGCAAAGAAATCAGTGTCAGACCCGTATGCATTGAGACGATCAGTCTCATCTTCTCTCGGGCCTCGCTCTGCGCGAGGTCATCCGTCGCCGAGTTCCGAAAGCCGAGCCTTGATTTCCTCGGCATCCGCATCAGAGAGCGCCTCAACACCGAACTGGACGAGTAGCGGGTAGAAGTGGCGGTTCTTCTTGAACTCGTCCTGGCCCGCCTTGCGGAGTTTTAGCTGGGACTCGAGGTAGGTATCCTCCATCTCGTCGAGGACATCGTCGGGAATGTAGATCGTCCGCCCGTTCCACTCGTCCTTGATATTTGTCTTCGTTTTGCTCGTTTCGTTCGTTTCACTCGTTGAAGTCGATTCGGTCGTTTCGGTCGATGACCTGGTTTCCACCGTTTCACTCACCTCACTCGTTTCGCTGGAATCGACCTCATCGTCCTCCTCCTCGTAGTTGCCCTCGATGCCGGAAGCATCACCCCAGCCGTCGCTCATGCTTCCACCTCCTCAGGCGCAGTCTTCTCAAACGTCTCGTCGAACAGGTCCGCGATCTCGTTGAACAAATCGCGTGCATCCTCGACGCGCTGGTTCTCCTTGCCGAAGCCGAAGACGGACACACCCTCGCCAATCGACTGAGAGAGGTCGGTCCGCTTCGGGATCTCGAACACCGGGAGGGAGTACGCCGACTTGATCTCCTCGATGGTGTCGCGGTGTTCGGCGTTCTGCTCGACGCGGTTACAGACGATTGCGAGCCGATTGATGTCTCCGTACGCCTGTTCGAGGGAGCTCAGCTGCTTAGCGAAAATCTGGAGGCTGTTGGCGTTGAGCTTCTCGGGAATGACGGGGATGACGACGTTGCCAGTCGCGACGAGAGCGTTGTCGGTGAGGACGTTTAGAGATGGCGGCGTGTCGACGATGATGTAGTCGTAGTCCTTGTCGAGCTCGTCCAGAGTCATCTCCAACCGCTCGCGACTCTTCGGCGCCTCAAGGAGCGTCTGGATGTTCTTGTTGTTCGCGAGCTTCTCGCTGGCGGGAAGAATGTCGAATTCCTCGTGCTCGACGATGATGTCGTTCACCGACTCCATCTGGTCAAAGTCGAGGACGTCGAACAGCGTTGTGCGGTCGGTATCGTAGTACAGATCGTTGTAGCCAAGCGAGCAGGTGAGCCCCCCGTGATAGTCGATATCGACCAGGAGGACGTCGTGGCCTCGGGCGGCGAGTGCGCCGCCAGTATGAATGACGTCAGTCGTCTTCCCGGCGCCTCCCTTCTGATTCGCCACCGTGATTCGTGCGGTATTGGTGTCGGTCATTATCTTCGTTTCGTTCGTTTTGGTCGTTTAGTTCGGTGCGTTCGGTGAGGGTACTTCACTCGGTGAGAGGATTACTACGATGTTAAAACCAACTGTTCGTTCCACTCGTTGAAGCAAACACACTCGTTGCCATCAAAGCATTCATTATGTTCATTACGTTCGTTTTCCTCGTTTTATTCATCGAGTAGAGGGTGCCAGTTCATGCTCTACCAGTTCGTTTCTCAGAATGCGTTCAATTCATTCGTTTATCTCGTTCTGTTCGTTTTGCTCGATGAATTCGTTATAGTCGTTCGGCGTGTTTTCAGCGAGAATCAGGACTACCTTCGAAATGAAGAGAGATCGTGCTTCATGGGCAACCGAGCACGACTTTTAATTTTTACCGGATTATTGGTAACCTCCAGATGTATGAGGTGCTCGACGACACGGCGGCACAGACTATCCTTGCCATCGAGAGTGTGAAGGGGCGAAGCTAGGCTGTTCTCTATCGCGACGGTTCAGCCGTCGTGGTCGATGTACTCAGCTTCCCATTCTGCTCGCGCCTCAATTTCTCTGTTGCCCCGACGAGTGGTAGTGTACTCGTTGGTCCGACGGTCTCGCTGACTTTTCTCGACAAGTCCCTTCTCAACGAGTGTGTCGAGATTCGGATAGAGCCGACCATGGTGGATCTCTTTTTCGTAGTAATCCTCGAGTTCGTCTTTGATTGCGAGCCCATGTGGATCATCCAGACCGGAGATTACGTACAACAAGTCGCGCTGAAAGCCCGTAAGATCATACATACTCCGCATTACGTATTCAACTTTTCAAATAACTACTGATCTTCGAAGTACAGTTCTAATGAACGCGCCAGACTACTCGTAGTAGCTAATGCGTTCAACAACATCCGCGAAGGCGACATTCTCGCGTACATCGGTAATCTCGATAGTGACACGCTCGCTCTGTTTGGTGTCGGGAACAATAACGACGAAACCGCGCTCAACACGGGTGATTCCGTCGCCCTGGTCACCAATATCTTCTATTTCGACAGTGCGTCGTTCTCCTTCCTCGACAGGGGGCGTCTGTGACGTTTGCTGGGACTGTGAATCGTCGTCAGTAGTGTTGGTCTCGCTGGTGGTGGGTGACGGCAACAAAGCGACACGATACGTTTCGTCCGCCTCTAGGTCGCCCAGGCGGAGCTCTTGCTCCGGTATTTCAATCACATGTGGCCCATTACGCTCTTCGACTTTCCCTGAGAACAGACACTGAAGTTGATCTGAAATATCCATTTTTAGACCGTACACCGCATATGCGGCGAATCACACATTACTCTGCTGTCTCTCTACTCCGGGGCTACAACGTCCTCACAAGCCGGACACTCGGTCCACACGCCCTCTGTGCCGTCGTCCTTCTCGTACTCAACGAGAATCCATGCTTCGGATATGTCCTCACCACATTTCGGGCACCGACCGAGGGGCGATTCGTCAGCGTTCATGAAGGGGTGGAAAGAGCGTGTGACAGTTCCTTCCAGATGAATATCACCCGGCTTGAACCTAAGCTTTTGGCGGCTTTGCGGGCCAAACGCACCAGGTTTCCGGTGGAGTAGACCACCAGCACGATTAACCAACATATGCTTTTCATCCTCAACCTTGTTGGTTAAGATTATGGTCGATCGCTATCCAACTTCCGAATATTCGGCCCCCCACAAGTGGACTGATCTGTCCCTTTTTATTTGCTCCTGGACAACCCAGCGTGAATGTCTCGACGACAGGGAGCTCTAACCTCAACCGACGCAGTGGAGATTGCCATACTCTTTGGGGTAGTTGGGGTCCTCGTCACTGTTCATTTCTTCCTCCCCGAAACACTCCGCTCGCAGTTCCTGTTCACGTACGGCGAGCCCACTGTAGTCTCGGCATGGACCGCGGCAATCCTCCACGATAGCGTTTCGCATCTAGCGTCCAGCGTAACGTGGTACGCGATCGTGATGGCATCAGCGTACGCACTCTCTATGACATGGACGCGTCGACGTCCGTTCTGGTTCGCTGTAGTCGGGTGTCTTGTGCTCGCACCGCCGATGACAAAGCTTGGAGATTACTGGCTGCTGAAGGTCCAGTGGAATCTCGTTGCGGACGCGACGACGGCACGCGGATTTTCTGGAGTCGTGAGCGCGTTTGGTGGACTTCTATACGTCTCACTGGCACGCACAGCGACCGCTGGGTATGGCTACGACGCCGGCGTGGCGACGACTGGAACAATTGTTCTCGGAGCGCTCTCCGCGCTCGCATTCACGTCTGCTGTGTTGTCTCAGTCTGTGGCTGTCGTCCTTTGTGCGATTGTTGCCTTCGCGATCGGAATTGGGATTGTCAGCACCCGACCGAAGATACTGACGTGGTGGGCGTGGACCAGGTCACAGCGTGAGGGACTCCTGCCTATCTTGGTTGGGTCTGTAGTAGTCGTCGTACTCCTTTCGCAGCTATTCCAAGTCCAACTGGATGAAACGGGGCGATTTGTCAGCGTAATTGCTCATGGAACGGGGTTTGCGACCGGCATGATCGTCACCGTCTTTGTGTTCTTAACAGAGTACCTTGGCCAGCGATCGACTGAGAAACCAGGCAACCGCCTCGGGACATCACCGGAGTGATCTACGAATCATCCTCCGAAGGCGGGCGTTTTGAGAGCCGATCAAATCGGTTCTGTGCTGCCTCTGATCGCTTTGTGGTTCGCTCGGGTTCATACTGCGCTGTATCCAGATCGCCGTCGACAACGGTGACTGTGAGGATCGCATCAGCATGTTTCCCGTCCTCAGGGAGTCGATCAGCTTCCAGGACAACATTCCCTACCTCCTCGCCGTCTTGTTCGAAAAACACGGTAGCGAACCCATCTTCGATTGAGTCCACCACAGCTGTGTATTCGCCGTTGTTCAGATCAACTAGATCAGTCATGAATATGTCTCCTCTAGGACACGCTCCCCGTTAGGAGTACTGACGATCACGGTGTCCCCGTCGTTGTTCCAAATCGGCGAACCTGAACCCCAGTACAACTCAGTAGTTGTACTCGTTCCACTCCCTGTATGAAGTGTCACGGTTTGACCGGGGGCAAGCTCGAACCTCTCGGGAACAGTGTACCTCTGGCCTGCTTCGTCTTCGATCGTCCAGCCAGATAGATCGAGCGTCTCGTTACCGGTGTTCTCGAAAACGACGTATTCATCGTTCAGATTCTCTCGGTCATCACCAGCCGCGTCCGCGTGGATTTCGGCGACTGTCAGGCCAGCCTCAGCTGTCGTCTC
Source organism: Halorubrum trapanicum (assembly GCF_002355655.1). NCBI lineage: Archaea > Methanobacteriati > Methanobacteriota > Halobacteria > Halobacteriales > Haloferacaceae > Halorubrum > Halorubrum trapanicum. The sequence continues at coordinate 132,987 of NZ_AP017570.1, forward strand.
ATCAGTCTCGCTGTCCGTCTCGTCGGGAGTGTCGTTACTACCGGTGTCGATACTGGTTGTCCCATCACTCTCAATGCGGGCACGGTCAGTAACAGCGTCAGGCGCTCCAACTTCGATCGGATCACCCTCACGGAGCGTACTCGGATCTGTCGGGGCGTCTCGCTGGGTTTGGACAGTAACGTTCTGTCCGTCGCTGGTCAAAACGATGTTGCCGTGCGTTGCGGTCCAATACGCAGGGAGTGATCGCTCAGCGAGTCGTTCGAGGACCTCCTCGTGGGGGTGCCCGTACTGGGAATCATACGCGCTCGAGATTACGACTGCTTGCGGATCGACCGCATCAAGAAACGCTCCACTTGACGAGCTCGCAGAGCCGTGGTGGCCGGCTTTCAGAATTGTCGACTCCAGCTCTGACCCGTATTCGTCGACGAGGTATGCTTCCTGATCGTCTTCGGCATCGCCTGAGAGCAGGAAGCTCGTTTCGCCGTGGGTGAGCTTGAGGACAATGCTGTTCTCGTTGCGATCTTCACTTTCGAGGTACGGATCCGGTGGGCCGAGGACATCGACGTCGACATCGCCAAAATCGATCGTGTCGCCTTCTCGCGTTTCGTACAGTGTCACGTCGTGTGCTTCGATCGCGTCGAGATACTCGGCGTAAGTTTGTGTGCTAGACGCGATGCCAGGGTCGTACACCGCGCCGATCCCGTCGGCTTCTGTTTCGTAGTACTCGATGATCGCGGCGTTCCCACCGATGTGGTCGGCGTCGTTGTGTGAGGTAACGAGGTGATCGATTCGTGTGATGTCTTGTGCTTGGAGATACTCGAGGACGTGTTCGCCGTCATCGTTGTAGTGCCCAGTATCGGCGAGCATGGTGTCGCCGTCGGAACCAACGATGAGTGTACTCACTGACTGGCCGACGTTGATGTAATGGACTTCGACAGTTCCGTTTGCTGTCGGTGTCGACTCGTTTCCGGTGTCTGGGGTGCTCGCGGACGGATCGCCAGGAACCGCCCCTGAACAGCCCGCGAGGAGGACGATCCCCACGATAATGAGGAGTCGACCGTGACTCCCGATTGAGCTCATAGTTGAGGACTCTTCTCAACGGGTAAAGCACTCGGGGTGTGGTGGGTGGGGGAGTCCCAGTGAGCAGGATATCCATATCGACGACTCTGTCGCAATTCTTCTCAAATGACAAAAGCTCCGTGCGAGATACAGAGGGGGTAGTCAGCACAGGAACAGCGTTATTTTCCCCATCTAAACGATATCAACTCTCATCGCTCCGGTAGCGGAAGATAGCTAGAATGAGACTCGTTGGTGGATACATGGCAACCGATCTTATTCTGGAGAATAATGGATACGATTTGGTCTGGCGGATATTTTGAATATCTAAATAAGTTGAGAGCCCAATCTGAGAAATTGCGTGAATCTCAGCATAACCTTCATCAAACCATGTGATTAGAAGTGGAATTATAAGTACAATTCCTAAAGAGACAGGCACAGTTAGCAAGTTTATTACAACCGTGCCGGTACCTACAGAGATGGCACGGAACACAAGAGAGGGTAAGGCGATCAGGGAAGCAATCAATAGAGATAGATATGAAAGCTGTCCGATTGTGAAGAACCACTGTAGGGGCCAAGACCACTGCTTGTGACCTGCTTCATGTAGGAAGATGAAATCATGAATAAAATCTGGTCTGTCTTCCACCTGTGCTCGATTGATTATAATATGAGAAAATGCGACTCCTTGCCCTGCCGTAGACCATGACTCATCATAGACATAGTAAACAGGGGCGGACGTGTCTTCCACTGTAACATTCTCTCTTTCAACTACACCGCCGTGGAAGAGTGCCATTAGAACCGCTCCGTAGTGGAGGAGATCCATCTGGTTACAGATACTAGATGTAGAGTTTTGAAAAAACCGGGGACATGAGGCTGTATTCTCTTCTTACTTCTCAAACAGCCGGCCCACTTATTCACACGCTCACAGACCGGCTTTTGCTAACTGAGTAGCATGTTTAGCAAAGGCAGAGCTAAGAGCGTGAGAGAAACAAGCCCAATCACCTCAAACCCAGACAATACGTATTTGTCACCGCCATTTCCATTCCTTAGATCCCAGTAGGCATAGGGGAATAACGAACGCCTGAATGATGAACAAAGAAAAATAATTGCGGAGAAAAAATAGATAGAGTAGAGTCGGGGTAGTGTGTGGCTTGCTGGGTAGTATATGTCAAGCGGAGAAATAGTTATGAAGAAATGACCAGCGATTATCGAAGACATGAGCGAGATCGGAGCCATCCGTCGCCGGCCACTAAATATAGACCTAATTGGATTCTTTCTCTCCCTGAAGAATCCACAAAGAAGCCGTCGCATGTAAGAAATCCATTCGTCATATCCTGCTACAAATAGTCGATGTTTGTCTCCTTGCGGGCTATTGGCGTTGACCCTCGCCACACCCCCCTTTGACTGAATCAGCATTTCATAAGTCCCCAATAGCTCTGGAACCGATTCATCTCCCACAATCTCAGTTATGCTAGAATAACTCTTCTCAATACCTTCATAGAGAATTGTTATCTCCAAGGAAACCTCATTTAGCGACTCATATATTAGAGACTCCAGCTCCAGTAGAGCTTCGCCCTCAATCGTCACCGAGGGGAGTGATATCAGCTCCCCATTACCATCCAACATCATAACTTGCTGAACAGACGCAGGGCTCAAAAATCGCAGGGTAGATCGAATCCTAGCCCATTGAGGGTAGGCCCCTATCGGCTCTCCACTGTTCTCTCAATTTGGGATTCTATTAGGAGACTCCCCAACTCGTCTTAATCGTTGTCACACTCGCAGAAATTCGAGAGTACTTCGTTTTAGTCATGACGGGCCGCACCACCAGTATACCCATTCCGTCGCTTTGAACAGATGTTCGTGAGCGATCGGGGCGCGAGCAGTTCCTCCCTCACCGTTCTCACTTATCGCGATCACCGCCCTCCAGCGCTGCCCCAATCTCCACGAACTGGTTCCGCGACGCAGCCACCTGCTCGACATCGGCTTGTAGCTCGAGGTCACCGTTCACATCCACGCTTATGGCATCTTAGTCCGTGTCGAACAGTACCGCGTAGAGTCGCTCGTTGCCCGCGTACTCTACCGACTCGTCGACCTGCTGTCAGGCGTCTCGGCCAGTTATCGATACCCGGGTGTGTGTTATGACTCGCACGGCTCAACCTTGGTCGTGTTCTCGTGTAGGTCTATTTTATTTATACCAGTACGGGTTTACACGGCTTTGCGAGAACCACTACCTTTTGGAAACTGAATTCTATGTGATTATGAGATAGTTGTGGGGACAAACCTCTCAGAATCTCCGGGATCATTCGCACTCATACCCAGCTACCGGATACTCTCAATTTGCTTTTCCCTATCAACTAAGTGGTGTGGCTGGTTCAAAATGTTATATGACTCTCCGCACCGACGGGAGGGGAGCGTCCCTACCGTCGCTCGACTCAACATTTCCTCACGACGAGGTATCGATGGCGCTCACTAGATGCGGGCTTCTTGTGGATAGAGCAGAGACGCTCGCTCGGCTGTACGCCCAACATCGGGACTGGACTGTCGTCGAAGAGAAATGGATCCAAGAACGTTTTGACGAGCGCAGTACGCGTGGAAGTTCGAAGGGAATCTACCGCGCTCTCAGTTCCCGATTCAAGACTGCTGGTAGCGAACTGCCGTCTATTGTCCAACTACCCTCCGTCCTCGACCAGTGTGAGACGGAGCGCGACAAAGCGCAGGTACTGTACTTCTACTTGTTGGAAGACGATCCTCTCGTCAAGTACACCGTTCACCGGTACGTCGACCGGCTTCAGGAGTCCGGTGCCGAAGGATTGGATTTCGAACAAGAGACGATCGAGCGCCTCCTGAACGAGTTTCACTACGAGGATGGGAGCGAGTTTGATTATGCAGAATCGACGACGCGGCGATGGGGAGAAGGGCTCCGATCGGTAATGCGAGAGATCGGTGTTCTCGACACACAGCAGGCGCTTCACGGACAAATCCCCAACCTCGGAACCACGCCACTGCTCGTTGCGTCAGGGTACTCGTGGGAGCTTCACGGAGATGACTGGCTCTCCCAGCCGACTGGCTGGCACTACCTCTTCCAATCGGTACAGTACTGGGACTCCTTGGCCGAACGAGTGAGCGACGATCCGAACTGGGGGGCGAGCGGGATTCACGGTGAGCTCAGACTTCAGCCGGTGGACGATACATACGACTGGGCCGAACCATGGGAGGGCGAAGTGTGACTGACGAGAGCTGGTTCGCTGCCGATGTCGGGAGCGATTTCGAGGAGTCCGTCCGCATCGACCGCGAGGATGATGGTCTCGATCACCGGCTGGAATCGATCGACACCTACCACGTGACGGAGGAGTCCGAGGACTTCATGTCCGACTTCTTCTCGCGCCTGCTCGGTCGTTCCGAGGATATGCGGTCGGGCGCGAACTACTGGCTCTACGGGTACTATGGGAGCGGGAAGAGCCACCTCCTCAGCGTGCTTCGCGGCCTGCTGGATAGCGAATGGCTTCGAGAGCGCGAGGATGTCTGGGAGCAGCTAACCGACGGTCGTGAGCTGGACACGCTCGAGGCCACGTGGTCATCGATCCACGATGAATACGAGGTCATCCCGATCTCGGTGAACCTCCTGAAGCATCAGGGCCAGAAGAAACTGAGCTTCAGCGAGATCGTCCTCCGCAGTGCTCACACGTCGGAACGACTCACCGGTGCCGACGGAGGGCTCTCGTCACAACTTGATGTCGCCTTCTTCGAGGACTGGTACCGAACGACCGACGCGTGGGATGACCGGACGACCAACACCCAAACAGCACTTCGGAGTACGGTTGACAGCCCAGAGAAGTACGACTGGGGGGACGTTCAGCAGTACAACGCTCTCGCGGACACCGTTCTTCCCACACTCTTCGAGCAGGAGACCGGCACAGTGGATGGTCTAGACGACCTGATGCCGTCGGATCTCGACCCGCAAGCGATGGTCGAGCGTCTCGAACAGTTGCGGAGCAACCGCGAAGAGGAACTCGGCTGCCCAGTCAAACTCGTGCTACTGCTCGACGAGGTCAGTCTCTTCATCGGAACGGACTTCGACCGCCTCACCGAGCTGCAGACCCTCGCGGAGAGCGTCGACGAGACCGGTGACGGCGATATCCAACTGGTGGCGACGGCACAGGCCAAAATCGAGGACGTCCAGCCGCAGTTCGCGGCTCGTGGTGCCGACTTCAGCATCGTCAAGGATCGGTTCCCGCACCGGTTTGGCCTTCCGAGTCGACACGTCGGCGAAATATCGACTCAGCGATTGCTCAAAAAGACGGTGGACGGGAAGGAGGATACGGAACGCGTCCTCGACCGAACCAGCAACGAGCCCGAGACGTTACTTGTGTACTCGGGCATCGAACAGAACACCGAACCACCGCTCGACGACATCGACCGCGAGCACCTCGTCGAGTTCTATCCGTTCCTTCCGTATCAGCCACCGCTGTTCCTCGAGATCCTCTCGAACCTCCGGCAGGAAGCACACGACCCGGCGAAGTCGATCTTCTCGGGAACCGCACGGGCGATTCTGGCTCTCGTTCACGGACTCCTCCAAGAGTGGATAGAGGCTGGCGAGGAGACCAACGTCATTTCGCTGGTCGACTTCTACGACCTCATCGAACCGGAACTCGATGACATTACGCCACAGGACGTGGGTGTTATCGAGGAGATCGAGGAACAGCACAAGGCAGGCGAACTAGAGGAGATCGACGTGGATGTCGCGAAGGCCGTGTTGCTCCTCCAGCACATTCCGGATACGATTCCGATGTCTGAGCGGAACCTCGCAGTCGCCGTGTTGAGTGACCTCGACGGCCCGACTCAGTTCCAGATGGAGAACCGCGTCGAGGACTCGCTCCAACGGCTTCGAAAGTTCATCCGGCCGACGCACGACGAAACCGGGCCGAAGTACGCGTTCACTCATCCGGAGGAGCGCGAGATCATCGAAGCCTCCGAGGAAAACCTCGACAACCCGGACTGGCAGTCCATCATCGAAGCCGTGGACGGGTATCTCTGGGAGGACATCGTGCGCGACCTCTCACTCCCGACATCGGCCGAGTACCCAGATACCGGCGAGAAGTATCCGGTTCGCTACGAATTCAGTATCGACGGGAGCGAACTCGATACGACCGTCGACGCTGAGGACGCCCTCGATGTCGAGGTCGCCGTCGAAGGGATTTCTCCCGCCGCAGCAGACATCAGCTACGACGGCGACCCGCTCGAATGGACGATCGGACAGGACGGACTCGACGATCTCCGAGATAGCCTCATCGAGTGGTGGTCGCTCAGAGATGCCGTCGGAGACCACACGCTCCCACAGTCTGTCGAGCGTGATCTCTCCGATCGCGCAGCTCGTGTCCAGAGCAAACTCGTCGAGGCGCTCAAGAGTGGGACGTTCGACGTCAAGGATCGCGGCGATCAGATCGGGGGTATGGTTTCGGGAGTCGAGGAGTATCTCGACGTCAACTACCCCGACGACTTCCACCCCGTAATGCTGCAGGTCGGCGACGAGCACTTACAGGAACTCCGTGGACTTTCCGCACAAGACCCGCTCCCTACGTGGGCCCAGCAGATCGATGTCGCGACAGAAGACCCCGAAACGCACGAGGGGTCGATCCAGAACAACGTGCGCGCATTCACCGGCCGACAGTTGAAGCAACGCGGCGGGAATCTCGCGATGGCGACGATCCTTGACGGAATCATCGAAAAGAAACCGATCTACGAGGACGCTCGCCCCGCACTGTGTGCGATTATTTGGGGCCTCTGCCGGAAGGGAGACTTCCTGCCAATCGACGAGACAGGTGACTCCCTCGAACTCGACGATGTAATCGACTTGAACAAACTGACGACGACGCGTCTGAAGATTGCAAAAGGTGACAGTGTAGGAAAGATCCTCCGCGAGGGAGGATTCATGGACTCGACGGAGACGATTCCGGACGGAATCGTCAGGCTCCAGTCCGCGAACGACACGCTCGCGGGTCGACTCGGTAGTCTCGTAGAAGACGTCAGACTGGTCGCCGAGAGTGACATCCAAACGCGCGCCGTTCGCAACCTCCTCGAGTCGTTCGTGGAAGCGCTCGAAGCCGAGCAGCAGAGCGCGATCGACCGACGAGAGGCCGTCAAATCACGTGACACCGACTGGGAGGACGTCGTCGAAGCAACTAACGACGCTCAGGAGTGGTACGACGACGCCGAGGAAGTGTGGAGTTTGCGCCTCCCCGCGCTCACACGAATCGACTCGCAGTTGACTCTCGCCCAGCAGTCGTACAACTGGCTGACTGAAGAGGTCGAAACGGCCAGCCCGACGCTTCGCGAGAGCATCGGCGGTTACGAGGGTGAATGGTGGACACACGATGGCTGGGATCAGTTCAACGACGCTCAAACTACCTCGCCGGCGCTCGACGAGGCGATCGAGACCGCGTGGGACTCGTTCCGAGCGGAAACCGAGGTCGATGCGTTCGTCGACGAGTTACAGAAGCATCCGTGGATTCAGCCCGCAAATGAGTTTGAGTCGAACGTTCGGCCGGCCTTCGAGAGCGAATACATCACACCACTCCGTCGCGCCGCATCGTGGTACGACGACGTCTCGGACGCGGTATCGACGGTGACCGGCGGAACGACCAACACCGAGGCTGATGACTTCATTCGAGCGACGAACACACTCCTCGACAGCGAACCCCTCGCTGTGGTTGCCGGTAGCGACATCGACGGATTACGAGATACGTTCGAGGAGCTACAAGCACTCGTTGGGGATCAGTCTCCCACAGACATCACAGCGATCGGGGTTCTTCCGTCGGATCGCGAATCGCTGGACTCGGAACTGGAACGGCTCGTCGAACGCCATGATCTCAGTATCGAGCGGACTGAGACGGGGGTGATCATCCGATGACGACCAAACGTCCCTTCCACGACTTCACAGAGCGACTCGCACAGTTCGCCGACGGACGACGCGGCATCCGAAATCCGTTCGTAATCGTCCCCGTCCAGCCGAAGTACGAGCACCGGGTTGCTGAACGGCTCACCGAGTGGGCGACGAACCCGCATCGTACCGAGGAGTTCCCGGATGACGGAACCGTCCAAGTCCTCCGACTGGATGAGCTGTTCGTCGAAACCGACGTCTTCGAACTCGCGGTTGACCTCGGCGAGAACAGCCAACCCGCGACGATCACTGAGACGATGCAAGACCGATTAGCGGAGGAACTCGTCGCGGTTATGGTCGAGAAAATCGACGCACCAGCCCAGCAGCGACACGTCGTTCTCCTCACGCACCTCGGGAGCCTCTACCCGTTCACGCGTGCGTCGGAACTGCTCGACGAACTCGACCGCCGTAACGTCCAGTCTACGATCGGCATTCCGTTCCCCGGAGACATCTATGGTGGCAATCTGAACTTCTTCGGCGAGGAATCACGCAACTACTACCCGGCCCACCAGATCGAAGGCCGAGTGAAGGGGTGCATCTCCAA